>CAYLOD010000110.1:0-1558 GCA_964385235.1 uncultured Clostridium sp. | reverse complement strand
TCAATAAAGCTCGGAGAATGTGTATCAACAACAATCAGAAGCGTTTTATCCGTTATTTCGTCAAGAGCCGTTTTTTCATCTATGAAAACATCGAGCATACCTGATTTTTCTATATTAGAAATAATTGAACCCGCGAGGCTCTGATTCTTATTTATAACGATAAATGCGTCAACATCCAGATTTTTTCTGACCGCGCTCCATATCCCGACAGCAGCGCCGACGGCATCAAGGTCGGAATATCTATGCCCCATAATAATTACATTTTCACTGTTTTTAATCTGTTCCTCAAGAGCGGCGGAAATAACCCTTGTTCTCACCTTGTCACGTTTTTCAAAACCTTTAGAAGTTCCTCCGTAGAATTCGTATGTTTCGCCGTCGTTTACCGCAGCCTGGTCGCCGCCTCGGCCGAGCGCCATATCAAGCGCCCTGCGGGCAAAAAGCTCACATTCCTTAAACGTCTTTCCCTTATGTCCTATCCCGATTGAGATAGTTGCGCCGGAAACTTCATTAATTTTAATATTTTTAATCGTTTCAAGTATTTTAAATTTCTGCTCGATCAGTTTTTTTATATTGCGTTCTTCAAAAACAACAAGGTATCTGTCGTTTTTTTCGAGTTTCTTATAAAAACCGTTCATGCTCACAGCCCATTCCTGAAGTTTGCTCTCGATAAATATTGAGATCTGATCGCAGACATTCTCGTCGCTTGAACGCTCGATTTCATCTTTATTGTCAAAGTCGATAATTGCAACCACCGGGCGTGAAAGTATATATTCATCGGAATTTAACTTATAGGAGCTGTTGTCTACAAAATAAATTATGCCTCCGCTTTCCGCTATAACACCGAAAGCAAGGTACCACTTGCCGTTTATTCCGACATCAATGCCATCCTTGGAAAAAAGCTCCTTAATATCACAAGAAGGAATAAATTGCGCCGCTGTTTCTCCGATTTTGCTGTCTCCGCCGCACATTTTTTGTGAAAAGGTTTTATTGCTCATAACGATTACGCCGAAATCATCCACTACTACTGTAGGAACGGATATCAGGTCAAGAGATGTCTGACTGAATAACGAAAAGAGCCCGGAGGTACTCTTTATTACATTGCTTACATAATTCTTAAACTTATTCATACTCAGAAATACCGCCGCGATGGCTGCCATTGCCGCGAGGATTTCAACTACAAAAACGGTTTTGTTATAAAAATAAGAAACACCTGCCATTACAAACATCAGAACAGCAAAAATGATAAAAGCCGGGGTTATTATCCATACTTTTTTATTCACGGCAAATGTCTCCTCTAAATCATATTTCCATAATCACAGGCAGAATCATAGGACTTCTTCTCGTCTTGTCATACAAAAGCTTGGAAAGCTCGTCTTTAATCCTTGTTTTAATTATTCCCCACTCACGAACTTTTTCATTATAGCAGTCGTCAAGTATTTCCTCTACCCTGTACTTAATGTTTTCCATCAGAGGTTCTGCTTCCCTGACATATACGAAGCCGCGCGAAACAATATCGGGACCCGAAACCACATGACCGCTGCTCGAGTCAATGGTGACA
>CAYLOD010000109.1:0-1760 GCA_964385235.1 uncultured Clostridium sp. | reverse complement strand
GACTTGAACCCTCGGCACGCGGTTTTGGAGACCGCTGCTCTACCAACTGAGCTATACCCCTATATCAGACGGATAATATAATATCATATCCGTCTTGATTTGTCAAGAATTTTTAATGATTTACCATTTATCTGTCAAACAGATGAACACGCGCAGCGGGTCACGTCAGCCATAATAAAAATTTGCCGGTCACGTCATAATATTGCTACTGCGTGCATATCTGTGACGCGATACAGGTATTATAAAATTCCGCGGGGAAGCTCTCTCCGAGTGATATTTCGGTTTTTTCGCCCGTCCGCATATTTTTAAGTTGCGCCCTGTCGGATTCAAGCTCGCTGTCACCTATTACGATGCTGAACTTTGCGCCGATTTTGTCGGCGTACTTCATCTGAGCCTTGAGGCTTCTGCCTACAATATCGCATTCCGCAGACAGTGACGAGGCGCGTATCTGCCTGACAAGCTCAAATGATTTAAGCTGTGCGGCTTCACCCAAGCTCGCGATATAAAGGTCGCAGGTGTGGGCGTCGGGGATATTTACCCCCTGACTTTCAAGCAGCAGGAGCAGACGTTCTATGCCTATCGCATAGCCGAGTGACGGAGTATGCTGACCGCCCAGTTCCTCTATAAGACCGTCATAGCGGCCGCCGCCGCAGACAGTTCCCTGAGCGCCTATTGAGTCGGAAACAAACTCAAACACCGTTCGTGTATAGTAGTCAAGTCCTCGAACGATTTTCGGGTTGACGGTATATTCAATTCCTACGGCTTCGAGGCATTTCTTAACGCCTTCAAAGTGAGCGCGGCAGTCGTCGCAGATATATTCAAGGACTGTCGGCGCGCCCTCGGCGATTTCCGAGCAAGCCGGGATCTTACAGTCGAGTATCCTCATAGGATTCTTTTCAAGACGGGAAAGGCAGGTTTCGCAAAGTTTATCCTTATATCCCTCAAAGTAAGCCTTTAGAGCCTTATTGTAGTTTGCGCGGCACGACGGGCAGCCGATGGAGTTAAGCTCAAGGCGCAAATCCTTTACGCCAAGACGCTTAAAGATAGATTCCGCGGCGCATATGACCTCCGCGTCGGCAAAGTAAGAACCCGCTCCGTATATCTCCATTCCGAACTGGTGAAACTCGCGGAGTCTGCCTTTCTGCGGCTTTTCATAGCGGTAGCACGAGATAAGGTAATAGACCTTGACAGGATAACCGTCGTTATATACTCCATGTTCGAGAACAGCCCGCGCCAACCCCGCCGTACCCTCGGGACGGAGCGTGACAGAATCCTCGCCCTTGGTGTTAAATGTGTACATTTCTTTCTGAACGACGTCGGTCGTATCGCCTACTGAGCGTTGAAAAAGCTCCGTATGTTCAAGAACCGGAGTGCGAATCTCCTTGAAAGAATGAGACTGAGCTTCCTCTCTCATTATGTTTTCGATAAACTGCCATTTGTGGCTTTCCTTAGGCAGTACGTCCTGTGTTCCTTTGACACCCTTTGTAATTAAATCCATCTTCTATCCTCTTTAAATATCATTTCAAGCGGCGGAGTACCTCCGCAGGCAAGACGCGGCGGGTTGCCCCCGCAGGCAAGACGCAGCGGGGTGCCCCCGCATGCAAGACGCGGAGTCGTTTTTCGCCGTGCGGCGAAAAACTTCGCAGTGTATGAGGGTTGTATGTGTGCCGCGCAGGAAGTTTTGTACTTGATTAGTGCACGGCAGTTCATTGGTAACTTCGCGTCTACGCGGCAATAAACGTCCCCCGCCGACGTCGAGC
>CAYLOD010000108.1:0-1784 GCA_964385235.1 uncultured Clostridium sp. | reverse complement strand
GTTTTGTTGACTATAAAGCCCATTTCGCTCAGTGTGGAGATAGCCTCCTCAACGGAAAGGCTGTTTATTGAAGGCAGCTCACGCTGCTGAGGACCCTTGCTGACAACGACGACGATTGTTGAACCCTTTGACGTTATTGAACCCGCTTCGGGTATCTGAGAAACAATATAGCCCTCCTTGACCGTGTTGCTGAACATTTCCTCGCTTTCCTTTATGATC
Source organism: uncultured Clostridium sp. (assembly GCA_964385235.1). GTDB lineage: Bacteria > Bacillota > Clostridia > Oscillospirales > Acutalibacteraceae > Pseudoruminococcus. The sequence goes on along the minus strand of CAYLOD010000108.1, from coordinate 1,565 downwards.
GTATATTCGTCCGCTGTGTTTGCTTCCTCTATAGCGCGTGTATATTCCTTGTCGCACAGGTTCGGCACAACTATCGAGTTCGGATCTGAGGATTCCTCAGAGGAAAGTACCGACGCCGCGGAAGACGCTGACGGAGTATTATCGCCGCCCTCGTCGGAAGTTTCGACCTGCATCTGCCCTACAAAGAAGATAGCGGCAACCGTCAGGATAAGGAGAACGGACAACACAGATATCAGCACCCATGCAAATCCGGGGATACCGCTCTTTTTATTGGCGTTATAGCTTCTTACAGCGGCAGCCTGAGCGGCGTTTCTCGTCGCTTCGGTCTGTATGGCTCTTACCGTCGGAGCCGCGGAAAGCTGCGCCTTCAGTTCCTCGCAGGTTTTTGTTCTCGCACTCATGAGAACCTGAAGTCCTCCGGCGAGAGCCGTTACAACGTGAGGCGGGAGCTGCTTGAAAACTGATGTAGGCAGCGGGAGCTTGCCGTCGGGCTTGCGCTTGTCGCCGTCCTCAGGAAGACGTCCTGTGAGCGCATAGAACAAAGTCGCCGTAAATCCGTAAACGTCCGTGCTCTCATCAAGGCTGGCGTCCGGATCGTACTGCTCCGGCGCGGAACAGCCGTCGAAAAGCTCGGCGTCAATGATGTGATTTTGCTGACGTATCTCCTTTATGGCAAAGTTTTGAAGTCTAAGCTTGCCCGCAGGGGTAACTACCAGACTTTCGGGATTTATTCCGAAGTGCGTGATCCCCGCCTCATGTATTGAAGTAAGGGCGGAGAGCACAGGCATAAACATCGGACGTGCTGTGTTCCAGTCGATAGAACCGCCGCTTCTCTGTATATATTCGCCAAAGGTGATACTGTCGAGTTTTTCCTCGACGGTATAGCTTGTCCCGTTTTCGGAAAAAATATCGTAAATCGGTGTTATTGAAGAAAGTTCACGAAGTCTTGCGAGAGTTCTGTAGTATTCAAGGAAAGATTTTTTCAGATCTTCAAATGTTTTCTCGCTGCCTTCGCGTATTACGATTTCAGTGTTGCCGGGAGCCCGTCCGCAGATACCTGCCGGCAGAAACTCATGGATAACTATCGAGGAGTGCATAAAGTTATCATAACCGATATAATACGCGCCCTCAACGCTGTTGTCTATCTGCTTGCCTACAAGGTAGCGCTCTTGAAGAAGTGTTCCGAGAGGCAGAAAAGGTGCGGACTGTACGGAATCTTTATCAAATCCGCAATGCGGACATATCTGTTCCCCGTTGGTTTCACACATACAACCTAAGCATAATTGCGACATGAATAAGCCACCTATCTCCGTGCTGAATGTTTGAGATTTAATAAAGCAACATAATAATGAAAGGGATAGCCGCACGGTGCCCGCCCTTCACGCGTCAATATATAGTATAAGTATAACATAAGTAAATGATAAAATGCAAGTTTTTGACATATTATCAGAATTACAAAATTGTAAACAGGTCATTGTGGTCATTCGCTTGCAAAATAATTGTGAGCTTTAAATAGTTATATCATAATATTTTCGTAAAAAATGACGAATTTTTTGACATATTTG
>CAYLOD010000107.1:442-1921 GCA_964385235.1 uncultured Clostridium sp. | reverse complement strand
CACCGGCATTATTGACACGATATAATCCGTTGTAACAAGTTTTATTCAAATAAAGAACCCGAGCAGCCTTTTGAACGGCTGAAAGGGATTTATATCTTTCTCTATCCCTGTCCCAATCACGGACGCCATAGAAGAAATCAGGCTCGTTTTTATATTTTTTCAATTCGTCAATTAGTTCGTCAACTTTTTCTTTTATAACAGTATAGACACAAATTAAATCTGTGTTAATATCATTAACATAGGCAGTATCAGGCTGCAAATGAAACAACAAGGCCCCACCACCGACAAAAGGTTCACAATAGGACGTTATTTTTGCGGGAAGAAGCGGTGTAAAAGTATCAATAAGCTGCCGTTTACCACCAACCCATTTCAAAACAGGCGCGACAAGCTTGTTTTTCTTCATAATTCACACCATTCCTTTCTATGGATATAATTCCACATATATTATTATATCAAAAAGAGAAGAGGGAAGCAAGTATTAAACAGCCCCGATTTCTTTTCGCAAGCGTCCGTCATATGCGCTTTTCCCGCATATCAAAATCGCTTTTGCCGTTTTTCTGTTCTCCGAATCCCGATTTACAGTCCCGCGCCTTACTTTCAGGCGGCAAGGCAAACATATGATTGAGTACTGCAAGCAGAAACGTAAAGTGATGCTTTGCAGCTACTTTATTCCCATTCTTTCGGCGAATTTCTCTCCCGCTCTGATTTCCCGCTCATTGAACGGGAAACGGCTGTTCTTTGATGAGAAGATTATCTGACCGAATACCACTGTCACCGCTATCATGCCAAGCAGATAAAGCACGGTAAAAAACCAGTCCCTGCCGCTCATGAGGGAATGGCTCACAGCATACCAGATATACGCTATGCCGCAGGGGACATGGATACAGAAGACCGCAGCCGTTCCCGGGTTATAGAAATGATGGAACCTGACAAGGAACACCACACCGTGAAGGATTACCTGAAAGCCGCAGCCGAAGATGATCGGAGCCATTCCCAGCCACATGGTATCGGGAAAGAAAACCGGCAGCAGGTAACATATATACGCTATCGACATATTGGTAACCATGGCGGAAACCTGATTGAGGGGGTAGCGCTCATTGCCTCCTCGCATATACCGGTTCATGAAATACGGAGCGCCGCCGGGGAAGCCAAATTCCTCGAACTGATGCAGTAAAAGTCCCGCAAAATTTATCAGGGATACACGCTGCAGAAAAACCATATTGTCCCATCTGACGATCAGTATCACAACGGCTGCCGCCGCCGGTATCAACCCCCAGTAATACCATTTTGTCCACCATTTATCCATAATTACGCCCCTTAACTAACGCCTGATTTTTTGTATGAAATATCTTACACTTACAATATACCATATCATGGGTTTTTGTAAATAGGCTTTTTATTTCAATTTGCGGCAGCGATATTGTTATCCTGCGAAACCGCGGCGGAGCAGGACGGCAACAACAAAACCGCCGCTAAAGC
>CAYLOD010000107.1:0-432 GCA_964385235.1 uncultured Clostridium sp. | reverse complement strand
GGTCCACTAAAGATACCATCTGCGGCATCTCAGTCTGGCATTTTTTCTTTAGCTTTATTATAACACTTTCTGAATTTTTGTCAACATCAAAAAGCCCGCTCATTAACTTTGCTTATTCCGGCGCCGCGGCTGTATCCTTGCGGGCGAAAGGAGAGAAAAACGGAAGATTCCTGTTGAACGGATTGACAAACGGCTTGACAACTTTGCGTCAGAATGATATACTGTCCTTAGTTACATAATCGGGTAATGCCATATCGGACTGAAATTCCGGCAGCGGATAAGGGGCATAGCTGACCGGTCCGGCTATGCCGGTTTACGGTGTCAGCAACTCAGGAAAAGAGGTGTATCGCATGAAGCTTATAAACATGAATTGTCCGCAATGCGGAGCGCCGCTTGAAATCGACTCCGACAGCAGGAACGTTTCCTGCCGGT
>CAYLOD010000106.1:0-1956 GCA_964385235.1 uncultured Clostridium sp. | reverse complement strand
GCAAAAAACGCAAGCTTCATACCCGGCGATAACAAGCCCCGCTCCTCAAAATAATTGCGAAGCGAATATCCCGCGCTCTCCGTTTCATAGTACATTTGCATATACTTCTGATAAAGCAGCAGTTTTCTTTCACTTTGCCTCAGACGGTCAACCAAACCTTTGTCTTCAGCCGTCTGTACGGGCTTCTTTTCAACGGCTTGAGAGTCCTCAACTATAACTGATTCTGTCTGCGGTAATGACAGAATTTTTACTTCCGCGTTTTTAAAAGTACGCAATAGACAAAAATCCTTCGCGACAGATAAAACTTGCTCGTTTTTGGACAATAATGTCCAGACAGACCTTTGCGGCTCGAACCGTTTGGGTTCGGCAATATCGCTTAACAGACAAATCATTTTTTGCCCTGCAAAGCCGTTTTTCGGTTCAATGTCGCCGTTAGCGATGATCAGGCTGTCGTTTCCGGCGTTTTCTGTAATACTCGAGAACTTATCGTCGGGATCGGCGATTATATATTTCGCGCTCTTTGCGTTACCATTCGTGAGCTGCTCAAACCTGACATTTATAAAGTCCTTGTATGCCCATTTTAAAAAATAGTTAAGCTGGTTCAAATCTATGCCGTAAACAGCTATCTTTTCGGGTATGCCGACGGACTTTATTAAAGAAAAAGCATTATATACGAAATGGATCAGCTTAAAAAAGCGCATCAACCCGACATTAAAAAACTCTACCTCATAATTCATTTGTTTAAATAAATCAATGCTTGTGCTTTTTAATGGGCATATAACCTTAAACTTTTTCCCGGTCAGGCAAAACAGCTCAGCAGGTATGTGCGAAGGCATCTGCTTAAAATCCTGAAAGGCGCCGCTAAAATCCGGTCCGCTTGCGGGGTGCAGCTTCAGTATAAAATCAATATTCTTAAAATAATAGTCTATAATTACTTTATAGAAGAAAAATACATTATCATAACTTTTTTTAATGGGAATATCGAGTCCATAGTTTTTTATCCATGTATTCGTCAAACCGGGTGAATTAAACAATAGAACGGAATCAAAGGTGTAATTGTTCAAACCATACGCTTTTACTATCTGCTCCCTGTGACGGGCGTCTAATCCCATCAGTGTTTCATTATATCCGAATACCTCGGCGGGGACGCTCCCGCCTTTCGGATAAACGGATTCATCTGAGAACAAATACCCCTTTACGCAATGAGCGCCCTGTCCGTCCTGCAAATGCATCTCCATGATCAAGCAGTTATATGCGTAACCTTGTTTTGGACGATCCTTCGTTAATGAACCGTCCCAGTAACGGGAAAACTGCTTATTGAAACTCTCTATACACATATAATCAATACCATGTAATTCAAAGTACAAGGTAAAGGGATTATACATATCATACAGCGCGTATATTGCATTAAAGTCCGTCAAAACTATGTTTTTTTCTTTCAAAAACATATCTATTGTGGCATCCGCGTTTCGTATAACGTCCTCTTTTGAATCCGAACTGTAGCTGACAATTTTATGAACATTCGGCATATGATAATATTTTACATTATCAACTTGAGGACAATATTGAAATTTAACGTTCTCCTCCACCAGCATAACAGCCTGTTCATCATCGTGATATTTGAATTTGTGTATAATTGCTCTAATAACATGGGGAGCATGCTGTACACAATACAAAACCATATATTACCGCCCCTTTCTCATATCATTCGGCAGTTGTGCGGGATTATTCGCAAAATAACGAAAACCGAGAACTATTGTAAAAATAGACTTCTATCGAAACTTCGTTTTTTAAATTATTGCCGATTATATCTATTTTAATAATGACAGGGCAAATTCTCTTATTGAACATCATCGTAACGCATTAATCCGCGGATATTGAAGCAGAACTTAATCAAGACTTAACCGCGGTCTGTTATGCCGCGTTTGCCGCGTTGAATAATTATTGCAGATAACA
>CAYLOD010000105.1:0-2158 GCA_964385235.1 uncultured Clostridium sp. | reverse complement strand
GTCATAGAATCTTGGGAAAATGATGGGGAGAATCAGGTTTCGGTCAAACGCTCCCGTAAGCAGATTTAATGAAGAGGTGCTCATAGTGGGCATTGGCGGCAGGGGGAGTAATCCCTGCCGCCAATTTTTCTATATATTCTTAATCCAAATGAAAAGTTTTTCTAACGATTTCGTGAGATGCAGGTTTGTCAATGATGTGAGACCAAGTTTTCAAAAAAAGAAAGCAGAAGTTTTCGACGGCACTCAGCAGAGGGTTTCCAATTCTCTGTGCCGTTGTTGCGGCGATTTCCAGTTCAGGACATCATATCGCTTGTTCCGGCGCATAAGTGATGCTTTGGAAATATGATACTTCCGGCAGATATATCCCACATCGCCTTCCTTTCGGTATGTTTCCACTGCGTGAATCCGTGTGCTTATCTCATGTGGCAAATACCTCTTGCAGTTTTTCCCGCTCTGTGCTGTACTTTTCATAAAGTGATCGATTCCTTTCTGTGGAGTGTGTCTTGCTATCTTTATTCTAACAGAAATCGTTCACTTTTTCTTTTGCTTTTTTGTCTCTTGGTCTCACATCTATTGTAAACCTATATGTTTGAGTCCGCATACTGATATATTATATTATTCTTGACAAAAGCGCGTCGGAATGATATAGTATTCTTACGGTTTAACAGGTTAAATGTTATGATAAGGAAGCGTTTTTCGCATAAAGCTTTTTCAGAGAGTGCGGGTCGTCGGCTGTGAGCCCGCTCAATGGCTGCGTTAGACGGCACCGCCTTTGAACACCGGCACGAAATAAGTGCCGGCGTACTGCCTGCGTTAGAGGCGCAATGAGATGACGGTATTGCCGTTAAGCTCGGGTGGAATCGCGGAAATAGATTATTCCCGCCCCGAATGTGTATACATAATGCACGTTCGGGGCGTTTTTATTTATCACCTTGCAATAAACCTGATATTTAAAATAAAAAGGAGCTGTTGGAAATGATTAAAGTTTTGCTTAAAGATGGATCAACAAGAGAGTACGAGAGCGGAGTAACTGCCGCTGAGGTCGCAAAGTCACTCGGAGCGGGTTTGTATAAGTCTGTTTGCGCGTGCAGAGTCGATGACGAGCTTTGTGACATCAGGACGCCCCTCACAAGGGATTGCAAGCTCACTATACTAACATTTGACAGCGAGGACGGCAAGCGCGCCTTTTGGCATACTACGTCCCACATTCTCGCTCAGGCCGTTAAAAGACTTTATCCCGATGCGAAGTTCGCGATAGGACCGGCTATTGAAAACGGATTTTACTATGACTTTGATGTTAAAAAGCCGTTTTCGCCGGAGGATCTCGATAAAATAACCGAGGAAATGAAGAAGATAGTCAAGGAGGGTCTTGAGCTTGAAAGATTCGAGCTTTCTCCCGATGAGGCGGTTAAAATGCTTGAGGAGAAAAACGAGCCTTATAAGGTAGAGCTTTGTAAGGAACACGCCGGAAAGGGTGAACCGATAAGCTTCTATAGGCAGGGTGAGTTTGTCGATCTTTGCGCGGGACCTCATCTCCTTTCGACAGCGCCCGTCAAGGCTGTTAAACTGACTGCCTGTACAGGCGCGTACTGGCGCGGTGATTCAAATAACAGCCAGCTTTGCAGAGTTTACGGAGTTTCTTTCCCGAAGGCGTCTATGCTTGAGGAACACCTCAAAAGGCTTGAGGAGGCAAAGGAGCGCGACCATAATAAGCTCGGACGGGAACTTGAGTACTTCACGACCGTTGATTATATCGGACAGGGGCTCCCGATACTGCTGCCCAAGGGCGCGAGGGTGGTTCAGCTTTTGCAGAGATGGGTCGAGGACGTCGAACAGTCTAAGGGCTGCCAGCTCACAAAAACCCCGTTTCTCGCCAAAAGAGAGCTTTATAAGATCTCGGGTCACTGGGACCATTATCTTGACGGTATGTTTGTTCTCGGAGATCCGAACGACGAGGAGAAAGAGTGTTTCGCGCTTCGTCCGATGACCTGCCCGTTCCAGTATCAGGCGTTTCTCAATAAGCAGCGCTCTTACAGGGAACTGCCCATGAGACTAACGGAAACGTCTACTCTGTTCAGAAACGAGAGCAGCGGCGAGATGCACGGACTTATCAGGGTGCGTCAGTTCACTATATCGGAGGGACATTATATACTTCGTC
>CAYLOD010000104.1:0-2470 GCA_964385235.1 uncultured Clostridium sp. | reverse complement strand
TTTTTTGCTCTGCTCACTGCTCGCGGCGGCTTTGCTTATGCCTGCCGCAGCGATGCTTTCGCAGGCGGAGAAACAGGAAAGCGGGCAGAAAGAACAGGTGACCGCTCCGCAGCAGGTGGAGTCAAAGCTGTCACTGTCGGACGACTTAAAGGCCGCTGTCATAAGCCTTTCCGATTTTAAGGAGAAAACTTTCTCCGAGGATTTTTCCGCAAGGCTTGAAAAGCTCGCAAAATACGGACTTAACGGCATTTATATCGATCCGTACGGCAAAGAAAATTCATATTTCAGCACAGATATGAACTCAGAGGGGGATTTGCTCCGGAAAGCTCTTGATATTGCGGATAAGTCAGGTTTTCAGAAGTATGTTTACTTTGATATAGGACGTGCATTGGAAGGCTGTCCGGCACAGACGGACAAGAACAATTATCTGCTTACCGAAGCGCATAAATTCGCGATTAAATACCACTGCAACGGTATAATTCTGAGAGGTTATTATTCTAAATCAGATAACGATAGCTATAACGAATATATGCTGAACGGTTCAGGCATAGGTTATAAAAACTGGCAGTACGGCATTGTCGAGCAGCGTTTCAGGATAGTAAGCGATGTTATACGGCTTACCGACAACACGCTTGCGGTGGGTCTGGACGCGCAGGACGTATGGGCAAACGGTTCGGACGACGAGCCGGACGGTTCCGCTACCGACAGCAAATTTGAGGCGTATTATGACGGACACGCCGATACTAAGGGCTTTGTCGAAAAGGGTTACGTAGATTTTGTTTCGGTAGACGCGGCGGGTTCTCTGTCCGACGGGAAAGCCGGCTTTGAGAGTTTATGCTCATGGTGGGATGCCGCGGCGGAAAAGAGCAAAATACCGCTTTATATTGTTCATCATAATGAAAAAATAGGAACAGATGAGGAGGGCTGGGACGCCGAGGATCAGCTGTTAAAGCAATTAGCGGTGGCAAAAGAGCTTTCCTCTTATTCCGGCAGCGTATTTTATTCGGCTGGTTCGCTGGACGAAAATCCCCTCGGCACTACTGATACGCTTATAAAATATTACAACGACCAGATAAACGTAAGCTCATTGTTTGAGGATTTGCAAATGACCTCTCCGTATTATCTTAATTATTCAACCGACGAAACTTCCGTAGCGTTTATGGGTACTTTTGACGAGAATTTTGACGTATTCTTTGACGGAGAGAAACTGGAGCTGAACGAGGCGGGCAATTTCTATTTCGAGCAGCCGCTCGAGGTTGGAATGAATACCTTTACCATAGAGCATAAGGGCAGAGTATACGAGTACAATATCGAAAGAACGATAAACGTGCTTAAATCCATCAATGGCTCGCTCGCGGAAGGCAAGACCATGAACGTAGACGGCGGCACCGCTGTATCTCTAAGCTGTGTGGCTTATAAAGGCGCCGCGGTCACCGCTTCTCTTAACGGCAAGACCGTTGCGCTGACGGAGAACACCAAGTCCGACGATGTTGACATAAACTCCTCCTATGCCAGCTTTACCGGTTCTTATATAGTACCGGAAGGGATAGTTGACGAGGAACAGTATCTCGGAAATATCGAGATCACCGCGTCATATTCCGGATATTCGCGTACATATATAGGCGCTGAAATTTATGTAAACGCGGTCAAATTGCCGGAGATACAGCCGGAGATAGAAATAGAGATACCCGAGGATCAAAGCTCATTCGGCACGGGCGAGGTAGTGGGCAGGATTTCGCCTACCGTTACCGAGGATATGAGCGCGACATATGTAAGACTGCTTAACGATTATGTTGACATATATGACGCGTATTCCACCGCCTCGGCGAATCTGCCCAACTGCGGCCAGCTTCCGGCAGGCACGTTGGATTATTATCAGAGCGAATGGGACGAATTTTACATTACCACTTCCGGTAAGCGTTTCTGCGCGAGCGACTGTGAAATACTTTACGATTGCGGAATAGGCGAGAATAACCTTGTCGTAAACGAAATAGGCAACGACAACGGAGATTCGTTCATAAAAATGACATTAGATGAAAAAATCGGTTTTACCGTTTCTCCGGCGGGAAACGAGTATTACGCGGGCTATAACGGCGACTGGTACATTGATGGTTTTACCGCGGATTATGTGTACATCACGTTCGATAATCTTACACAGGTGACCGCTTTGCCCTCGTTTGAGAACTGCTCGGTATTCAGCGCGGGAGAATGGCAGCAGGCGGAGGTGGACGGCATACCGAAGTTCCGTCTGGTGCTGAAACTGCGTCAGCCGGGCGTATACGCCGGAAACAGCGCCACATACGATTCCGACGGCAATCTGGTGTTCAGGTTTGAAATACTGACAAACGACATCAGAAATATGACTGTCGTTATCGACCCCGGTCACGGTCTGACCGAGTACGGTTATGTTGACCCCGGAGCGATAGGTCATATTGAGGAGCAGGGAGTGAATCTTGCGGTAGCGAAGCTG
>CAYLOD010000103.1:0-2593 GCA_964385235.1 uncultured Clostridium sp. | reverse complement strand
CAATATATCCAAAACGCTCTCCCGATTTTTGTGAAAACCGCCTATTTTTCATTTTACCCTGTAACGGAAAGCCCTCCGGAGAGTCTATGTTTACAGAGAGTGTTCTCCGCAGATAGCGTTCTCCGCAAATATCACGAAATGAGGTAGAAAAATGAAACCGAAACGAACGTTGCGCGCTTTGCCGCGCGCTTGCGGCAAATCCGCCGATACCGGCAAATTTGAAAAATATGATGACAATGTCAGCATATTTCCGTATTTTTACACAGAAATAAGGAGGACTCAATGAAAAGAATCATAGCTCTGATCGTTTTATCCGCGATGCTCGCCGGCTGCTCGAATCTCAAAGGCGAAACCCCGTCCGGCGACGTCCCCGCGCCCGACGGTGAGGTTAACAGCGGCGCGGAAAGCGCCGAAACAAGCGCGGAAAGCGCCGAAACAAGCGAAATCGATTTTGAAACCGAACCTCCCGCGACAGAACCTGTAGTACCCGAAAACGGAAACTGGATAACCATAGACGACGTGACCGCCCCCGCTCCCTCAGGGTATGCCGTCTTTGACAACGACAGAGAGAATTATACTCTTGAAGAAGTCAGAAACATCGTCAACAGCTTTGACGGGTTTTCCGCTTCAAAAGATTTTTATGCCGATGTTCCCAAACATATCGACCACATAAAAGAACGTACCGAAGAGATGGTCTATGACAGCAGCAATACCCCCTTAGATGAGCAGTACCGCGGTTTTCTTGAAACGTTTAAGTATATTTTCAAAGATAAGCCGTTTTATCCCGAATATGTGTATATCCGCGGAGCCTTTACCGACAGCGATGAATTGTTTGAGCCTTTTTATACCTATTATGATGAATTTGTCAGCGGAAACAAGATAAACACCGACTACAACTACAGATTTAGTTATATAGATCTCGCGCATACCGTCAAGGATGATACTGTAGAGCTGATTATGCTTTATCCGTTAGGCTCGGGTGATACATGCTTTGACAGAGGAGTATTAGGGAAAATAATATATGACAATGAGTGGATAAGCGAATATACTGGAGAAAAAGCGCATATCACAGCAAATGTAGGAAGTGACAAAACAGGCTACGGGAAGTATATCGGAACATATCTGCCGGACAGCGAAAAGAGCTATAAGCTGCTGGACAAGGAAACAAAGATAAAGGACGCGGTTAAGGTGTTTGAAGACTATATGAATTCGCTGCCGACTATACATGAACCTATGTACAACAACCGCGTCGTCAAAGTAGATGTATATAGATTCGGAGAGGATATATACGCGTATTATTTCGACTGCGCGAGGGAATATGACAATATCCTTTATGACAGTATCGGCAGCGGTCAGAATATGATAGGCGGGGATTCGTTTGTCAGCGACTACAATTTAGGCTATATGGTACGCAGCGACGAGGTGGATTTTGCCGACGGAAACTTTATGCGGTTTATGAAGACGCTTGACGAAAAGCAGTATGACGATATCATGCCCTTTGAGGAAGCTATGAAGTATATAAGCGACAATGTCACCTCTCATGTTGAGTTTGAGGTAGAGGAAGCGAGAATGGTATATGCCTATACCGAGGAATTTGTAGACGATATGCCAAGATATCACTGCAAGGTGTATTGGCGTATCGTGCTGCATAACCTTAACGATGATTTTTATTATTTCTGCTATCAGAACGTGCGCGACAAAGACGATTTCAGATACTTTTCCGGAAATAATTACGCTTGAGAGGAGGAATAAAATCGCCGCAATATTAGATTTGTGTCGATAAAAATTTTTATTTTTCCAAAAAGTATTGACATTTTATCCGAAATTATGTATAATAAAATAAACAAAATCACGTGAATACTTGAAAGCACCGATTCTTTATTCCGACGCAGGAGTAGCGATGTATAGACTTTTTAAGGAAAAGTCCGCGATTCCTTGAAAAGATCTTTACATATATATTTTATTAAAATTAAAGGAGGGCTTTTCTGATGAAAAAGTTCAAAAAAATCTTTTCGTCAATGGCGGCGTTAGCCGTCCTGACGGTGGGCGTAACAGCTTACGCGGCGACGGAAACGCCGGCAAAATCCGCAAATTGGAAAACGTCGTATACTTATGTTCCTAACGGTCCGTCAAATACAGGCTCCACAGAAACTTGGTATGTAAAGTGCGGGGACAAAGGAAATACGATTGGTGTCAAAACGCTTTCCAATAAAATATCCGGAGCCACCGGACATGTAAATGTAACTGTCACCGATAACGGTTATACCATAGCTAACGTGAAAATAAGCAAACAAGGAAGCGTAAACTGTACGCCTCATGACACGGCTAATCACGTGCCGCGCGCGGCGCATTATAAGTTTTCCTCATACACAAGCTATTCGGGCAATACTTTTTCCGCAAGCGGAGATATTGTAATGAGAGAAGAATAATGTAAGCGCATTTTGTGTTTTTATATACAAAATGTATAAACCGCTTTAATTTATGGCTGCTGCGCTTTTAATTATAACGCAGCAGCTGAATTAAAGCGATCTGTTCATATTTTACACAGAAATAAGGAGGACTCAATGAAAAGAATCATAGCTCTGATCGTTTT
>CAYLOD010000102.1:0-2736 GCA_964385235.1 uncultured Clostridium sp. | reverse complement strand
AAACTGTTGACAAAGCAATTATTTTGTGGTAAAATCAAGAAAATAGAAGGCATATTATCTAAAATTATTTTTAAAGTAACTGCATTTATGTTCAAAAAGTTAATTGCGGCGGCATTGGGTGCGGTTGTCTTGGTTTCGTCGGCGGGTATTGCTGTTTCGGCTGACAGCGGAAAAATTAATAATAAAAAATACCCTAATTCGTACTATCATGGTTGTTCGCCGGGTCATTGCGGTCATTATTATGAGGGCAGCTATCTCTGTCTCAATGCTGTTGGTAATTGGGGTTTCGTGTATTCTATACTAAAGACGACCATACGGACAGCTACAAGTATATCTCGTTAACAACTTATAGATATGATTCGCAACATGAGGAGTATCACTCGCCGATTACTGTGAGAAAAGGCGGTACTGATTTTACAATTGTATCGCCGGATGCCACTATAGACGGTTATGTAGCCAAATTGGTATATAATGGTCAGATATTCCATACGGCGGCAAATACCCAACCATATTTGCAAAAGTATTTAATAGGTTCGTTCAGAAGCGGTTGTAAAATTAAATAATAACTTTCTATTGAACTATAATATTGTATAATATTATAGTTCAATATAATTATGAAAGGGTGTATATATATTGAAATGTCTATTATACGTTATAAAAAATATTCAAAAGCTAATAAAATATAAGCCGTTTTTATATACGTTTTTAGTCGTTTCACAGATAGTATGCGTCATTGTAATCCTCTTAGTATGCGGGCTTACTGATAATGCTTCAAGGTCACAGGAGACTATCGAGCAGGAGGAGTATACCTTTATCGTATCGTTTGCCGATTATTCGCAGGAGGAATTTACTGCGGACGATGATCAGTTCCATATAAAATATGATAAAATGTGTACGGTCAAAAATATCGAACCAAAATTCTATGAGCTGATAGAGTTTCTTGGTGATGATTTTGACTGCATTACATTTTCCGGAGTGGTGGGGGATGACGCGTCGTCACTAAGCTTCACAAGCGAACTTCGTTCCGATACATATGATTATGGAACAGGTGATGAAGCGGCTGTAATGGAGAATTTTGAAAAGTCTGATAAGAATATTTTGAGGCTTGATCCTTTTATGTATAAAGAGGTTTTCGGAAAAAGCCCCGAGGTTGGAGACACGCTTGATATTAATGGCATTCAGTATACGGTTGCTATTATTGACGGAAATGCTGCGGCACTTGATATGCCGTATGCGGCGTTGCAGGATGATTTTTTATTAGATACCTGCTGGGTAATTACAAAAGATGTATGTACCGCCGAGAGAAACAAGGAAATAGAAAGAAAAATCAGTGAGTTGTTTGGAAATAAGGAAATAACCGCGCCATTAGTTCGTGATTTGCAGGATCAGCAAAATATAAATCTGATATATATGGTTACGGCGGCTGTTATCGTGATGATCCTTCTTAATATAAGCAGGGTGTATACATACATACTTTCATACAGGAAAAAGTCGTTCGCGGTTATGAGCATTTGCGGCGCAAGCAAGATTAAGATTTTCGCAATATATCTTGTTGAGCTTATGCTCACGCTTGCGGTAACATTCGGCATAGGTGTTTTGATATTCAACACGTGCATATTACAACCGATGGGAACTATGTATCCGAGCTTTACGGAGTTTATGACGCCGGATGTTTACAGAACCGTTTTTAATATATATATAGCCGCCGCGCTTATAATAATGTCGTTAACGATTTCGATATTTATTTCAAAAACCTCTGTGGAAATGGAAAGGGGCTGAAGAAATGAAATATTTGCGTTATGGTTGTCTTTCAATAACTAAAAATATACTTTTCACCTTTTTTATGGTTATTGAGATCTTGGTTCTTCTTGTATCTGCAAATGTCATGATAGCTTCGGCAAACAGCAGGGAAATGCTGAAAAAGCCTTTTAACTTTTTATTAAACCGCAATGGGTATTACTACTTTACCGAGCCGGTTTGGGATACTGCCGGGCAGTACGACGAATTTACGGGGCTTTTCTCTGAACTGAAATCAGCGAAAATTTATACGGCAGAGAGTGGCAGTTATGGAGCGGATATCGTCGATGACGAGATATTCTTCAACTATTCAATGCCGCTTCAGAGCGGTTCATGGCCCGCTCAATCAAAAGATGAACAGGGCAGAATATGTGCCGTGGTATCACCCGATTTAAAGAAAGCTCCCGGCGATACTATCGAATTGTACGGAGACAGAACGGTTGTCGTTTCCGGCGTCCTCACGGATATAACATATATTCCCTTGTTTTCCAATACCGCGGGGAGCGCAAAGGAATTTTACAGAGGCTTTGACTATTCGGCAAATAAGGATATAGACAGCGACGATATTTCCGGCGGCGAAAATTCCAGGATTATCGTTTCAAAAAGCGGCTTTTATGAAGGCACAAATGATAATTATTTTCCTTTGAGCGGCTTTATAGTTTATGACGATGATATATCCGATGAGGATATGAAACATAACGAAAAGATTATAGAGCAGATTAAAGTTTTCAATGCTGATATGTATGACGTTTCTCCCGAATTTACGGAGCTGTCGGTGATTAAGGAGGGAACAGACGCGTATATTGCGGATATTTATAACAGAATGCTCCCCGTTATCATTAGTGTTGCCGCTGTCGTTCTCATAGGTCTTATCGGCACGATAGCGATAAATACGATGACCCAGCTCAAAAACTACGGTATATATTATCTCTGCGGCTC
>CAYLOD010000101.1:0-3469 GCA_964385235.1 uncultured Clostridium sp. | reverse complement strand
ATAAACCGCTCGACAGGCGAGGATATAGTGTGCGGCGGCAAGGGAATAAACGTATCCGCCGTGCTCACAAATCTCGGAATAGACAATATAGCGCTCGGGTTTTGCGCCGGCTTTACGGGAGATGCGATTGAGAAAGGAATTAATGCCCACGGGGTAAAGACCGACTTTATTCATTTGAAGGACGGCTTTTCGAGAATAAACGTCAAAATCAGGGCGCGGGAGGAAACCGACATAAACGGACAGGGACCGCATATCAGTGAGGGAGATATAGAGAAGCTTTACAAAAAGTTAGATACCTTATCCTCCGAAGATATTCTTGTCCTTGCGGGAAGTGTACCGAAAGGCCTACCGAAAGATATATATGAAATCATATTGAAGCGGTTGCAATGCAGGAAGATAAAATTTGTTGTTGACGCAGCGGGCGACTTACTGAAAAACGTTCTGAAATATCACCCGTTTCTGATAAAGCCAAATAACGACGAGCTGGGGCAGATTCTCGGCAGAACGGTAGAGAGCGACGGGGAAATTGTCGAGGGCGCAAAACAGCTCCGAAATATGGGCGCGGAAAATGTTCTCGTTTCAAGGGGCGGTAAGGGAGCTGTGCTTGTGACCGAAAACGGAAGCATATACAAAAGAGGAATACCTAATTGCGGAACGGTTAAAAATACGGTTGGAGCGGGTGACTCAATGGTCGCGGGATTTTTGTACGGATATATTAAAACAGGGGATTATTCCTATGCGCTGAAAACCGGAACGGCAGCGGGCAGCGCGACGGCTTGTACGATAGGCATAGCTTCAAAGGAAGAAATTGAATATGTATTAAGTGAGCTTGAGGATTAAAACTTATTAAAAGATTATTAAGAATGAGGAGGAAATCTTATGCGTATCACGGATCTGCTCAGCGAGGAAGCCATACTGTTAAACGCAGGCTTTTCATCAAAGCGGGAGGTCATTGACACGCTCGTCGATGTCCACAAGAAGGTCGGAAATGTTTCCGACGCTGACAAATACCGTCAGGGGATACTTGACAGAGAAGAGGGAGGCACCACGGCGATAGGCGACGGAATTGCGATACCGCACGCAAAAAGCGACGCTGTAATCAAACCGGGACTTGCGGCGGCGACGGTTCCGGACGGGGTCGATTACGAATCAATGGACGGCAATCCGACCAATATTGTATTTATGATTGCCGCGCCTATGGACGGGGATCTGCACCTGGAGGTGCTGTCAAGGCTTACCGTACTCTTAATGGACGAGGAATTTCGCTCACAGCTGCTCGGCGCAAACACGGCTCAGGAATTTTTGTCTGTCATTGACAAAAAGGAGAGCGAGAAGTTCGGCGACGCTCCAACGCCCGCCGAGGAGAAAAAAGCGGGTTTCAGGGTGGTCTGCGTGACCGCCTGTCCGGCGGGCATCGCCCACACCTATATGGCGGCGGAGGCGCTCGAAAAAGCGGGCAAGGAGATGGGTTATCCGCTTAAAGCGGAAACAAACGGCTCTGGCGGTGCTAAGAACATTCTCACAAGGAAAGAGATTGAAAACTGTGACGGCATTATCGTCGCGGCGGATAAGACGGTAAATATGGCGCGCTTTAACGGCAAGCCGGTTCTGAGCGTTCCGGTGGCTCAGGGAATACACAAGCCAAACGAACTCATACAGAGGATAATAGACGGCAACGTTCCGGTATACCACAGTGACAAGGCGGATTCCCCCGCCGCATCGGGCAAAAAGGAGAGCTTCGGCCGGCAGCTTTATAAGCATCTTATGAACGGTGTATCGCATATGCTTCCGTTCGTTGTATCCGGAGGAATACTCATTGCACTTGCCTTTCTGATCGATACCGTTATGGGTGCTCCTCAGGACGCAAACTTCGGTATGAATACTCCTATCGCCGCGTGGTTCAAGACGATAGGCGGCTATGCCTTTAACTTTATGATCCCGATAATGGCCGGATTTATAGCCATGTCGATAGCCGACAGACCCGGACTTCTCGTCGGCCTTGTCGGCGGCTATCTTGCGACCCTCGGCAGCACGTTTGCTGCTCCGGGCGGCAACATTCCGTCGGGATTTCTCGGCGCTCTGCTTGCGGGTTTTGCGGGCGGATATGTAATGCTTGGGATTGAAAAGCTCTGCGATAAACTCCCGAAGGCATTGGAGGGCATTAAGCCCGTACTCATCTACCCAATAGTCGGGCTGTGCTTTATCGGCCTGTTTATGTGTGCTGTAAATCCGATCATGGGCTTAATTAACTCGGCGATGAACAGTGGGCTTGAGGCCCTCGGCAGAAATCCCGCGACGCTTATTCCGCTGTGCGCACTGCTTGGAGGTATGATGGCTGTTGATATGGGCGGACCGTTCAACAAGGCGGCTTATGTATTTGGCACCGCGATGCTCGCTCAAGCGGCCGAAATGCCCGACCCGAACGCCTGCTATATGATAATGGCAGCCGTTATGATAGGCGGTATGGTTCCGCCGCTTGCTATTGCCCTTGCAGCCACATTCTTCAAGAAAAAGTTTACCGAGGAGGAGAGAAAGAACGGCATAGTAAACTATGTTATGGGACTGAGTTTCGTTACGGAGGGCGCTATCCCGTTTGCCGCCGCTGATCCGGCGAGAGTAATTCCCTCCTGCGTCGCAGGTTCGGCGATAGCCGGAGCGCTTTCGGGGCTGTTTGGCTGTACGCTTACGGCTCCGCACGGCGGTATATTTGTGTTTGCACTTGTCGGCAACTGGCCGCTTTATCTTCTCGCTCTCATCGTCGGTTCGGTTGTGGGTATGCTCCTTATGGCTCTGCTCAAGAAAAACAAGTAATAATATACAAAACTTATATCAAAAACACATTGAACTTATAAGGCATATATGGTATTGAATCATATATTAAGCAAATAGAAATCGGAGGAAACAGAGATGGTATCACAAAAAACAACGGTAATCAACGCTCAGGGCTTTCATATGCGTCCCGCAGGTGTGTTCGCGAACACCATGGGTAAGTATTCAAGCGATGTTTTTATTATTGCAAACGGCAGCAGGGTCAACGGCAAGAGCCTGATGAACATTATTGCGGCGTGTATAAAATGCGGCACAGAGGTTGAGATCGAGTGTTCAGGAGATGACGAAAATGAGGCTCTCGCAAAGGCGATTGAGCTTATCGACTCGGGACTCGGCGACTGATAAAAAAGTAGCTTATAAAGCCCGACGGCAGGAATTTGTCGTCGGGCGGTTTTGCGGTTTAAAAACGGTTTTTATTACAGAATAATTTTCAATATATGCTGAAGGGGTGTGCAGAGTTTTAAAAATAAACTATTTATGAAAATTGCTTCGGAGAGAAACGCAGGCAAGGCCGCGCCGCCTTTTTGCTTGCCCGCGAGCGGGCAAGGTGTTACCGTCCGGATTACCCTCGCGAACTCCGTGCGCTTGGCTCCGCTACCGGACACATTTTTAAGCCTTTGAAATTTTTGCGTAATTTTGC
>CAYLOD010000100.1:0-3521 GCA_964385235.1 uncultured Clostridium sp. | reverse complement strand
TTGTGCCGCCGCTCGCCTTGCCTGTCATTGTGACCGACGAACCGAGAGTTATTTCCGTCGCGCTGACGGTTGAATTGTTGGTGAGTGCGGGAACTGAATTTGCCTCATAGATGTATGTTACGGTTATAGTATCCTCTGTAAATACGCCTGTCGCGTTTGACGGCTTGGTTTTGAGGGTATAGCCGCTGAACGTCTTGGCTGTTGTGGTATAGGTATTTTCACCGTCAACCATGCCCTTGATAGTATCGGTACCGAGGACATTGCCGTTAGTGTCGGTATAAAGAACCTTTACCGTACCTGTCGGATATATATGAGTGTCCTTAATCCAAACTTCACCTGTACATTCATAACCGCTTGTGTTCACACCCGGCGGTTCCTGATCCTTAGTGTTATTAAGTATAACAAGCGCGGTTTCTACATCTGCTTCACCATAGAACCAACCGTCGCCTTCATCTTTCATCTGAGTTCCGGGCCATACACCGGTATACTCGGTCGCGGGCTTTTCATACTCTGTATATACATATATGTACAGCGGCGACCAGTTATTAGAATTATAATAGTGTACCCGCAGATTTGTCGGTTCTACATAATTATATTTGAATATAACCGTTGTTGTGCCTTTTTTAACTGTTCCTTTTGCATTGTCAGTCAGGGTCAAGTCAACCTCGTAGTTTTTGATCGACTTGGGAGTTACGGTGTAAGCGGTGCCTATTTTAGCAATAATCTTATCAGAGTCTGCTATTTCGGTATCTGTCGCCGCGTCAACATATTTTGTGACAATATAAGCATAGTTATCACTGTCAAAGCTGTAGTAATACGTTACAATTATTTCATTCTCAGAATATGTTCCTGTCGTTTTACCTGTCTGATTAACAAGCGTATAGCCTTCCGTCGTTAAAGGAGAAGTTTTATAGCTTTCACCTACAAGACCGACAAGGGTTTCCGTCTTAATTATTTCACCTGTATCGTTATCAATATGCTTTACTGTTACCCGTCCTCTTGTGCCGTCGGGCTCCTGAATGAGGATAGTGCCGTTCTTGCCAGAGTTAAATGTAACCTTTCCTCCCGAAACAGTTGTAACTGAATCATCATAGAAGTTTTCAAGCATTGTGCCATCGTCCCAAATAGCAGAAACGTCAACAGTTACATCGGTATTGAGACTTGCATAAATAACGCCTGCTACATTATCAACTATACCGTTCTTTGAATATTTTCTTCCAAAGGCGACTCCGTCTGTAGCGTTTAAGGTTTCGTTGCTGCCCGCGCCTACGGCAATATGCTTCCTGCGGAATTGTCCGACCTTCTGCCAATGCTCAAGAACATTCTCATCAATGCTGTCCCAGTTCATATCGCCTCTAAGACAATGACCCGCCTTATAGCTGTCGTCTTCTACGCCCGGAACCTTTCCGCGGTTGGTTTCATCGCCATAGTATATCTGAACACCACCGGGCAGCATCAGGAAAGCGGAGCCCAGTCCGATCAGATCACCGCGCGCAAGTGTCGTATCATGCGAGGATATGTATGAGAGAGCGTTAAAATCATCTTTAGTATTGATAGCAGACGCATAATCATTATACTTTTGTGCGACAGAGCCTTTGGCAAGAACGCCGCCGCCTGTAGTATCAAAATTGATCATCGAATCAAAGCCCGCAACAGTATAGTAGTCGTCATAACTGACGCCGTGATCCCAGCATTCACCTGTCATCCAGAAATCAAGATCATCAAGCTTTTTGTCGGGATTGGCATCTTTCCATTCCCTGAGAGCCTCCGTGCATTTATCATGGAGAACCTTCCATGAAGTTTTTTCGACGTGCTTAGCTGTATCGCAGCGGAAACCGTCAACACCAAATTCTCTCACCCATTCGGCAAGCCATGTTGTGATATATCCCGTAACCGTATCGGAGGACGGATATTTAGACTGTTTTTCAGCTAATGTTCCTTCCTGCGACCACTTTGTTTTAAGTAACGCGGGTAAACCTACCTTAGCAGTCTGCTCCGTCTTGAAATCCGGCAAACCCTCAAGCGAACGCGTAAGGTCACTGCCCCCATCTTCTTTATAGCCTGCGACGCCGGATCTAATCCAGTCGGATCCCCACCAATTTGCCCACTTATCGGCGCTTTCGTTATAGAGCATATAATCCTGATATTTCTGTGCGTCAGAGGAGGGGTTGTTATAGAATGTTTCCCAGCCGCTTGCCAGCGCGCCATAACCGTACTGATCCATGTCGAGCATACTGCAATATCCCGCATGATTCAAAACGATGTCCATAACGATTCTTATTCCGTGCTTGTGAGCCGTGTCAACCAGTTCTTTAAATTCTTCCTTAGTACCGAAAGACTTATCCGATTCCGTATAATCAAGAACGTAATATCCGTGGTACGCATAATGGTAATAGTTTGAACCGCCTTGAATATAGCCGTGAATCTGCTCATACGGAGCGGAAAGCCATATCGCGTTTACGCCCAGATCATCAAAATAGCCTTCATTAATTTTTTGTGTTATACCCGCGAAGTCACCGCCGTGAAACGTCGCCCTCTGATCGCCTACGTTAATATCCTGTCTGCCGTAAGCATTGTCGTTAGTTGTATCGCCGTTTTTAAAACGGTCGGTAAGCAAAAAGTAAACGGTCGCGTTATCCCACGAGAAAGTGGAGGGATCTCCCCCATTTGCGGCCGCATATGTTTCCGATTCTGCCGAAACAGGTACAACCGCCGCTCCTGCAGTCACCGCGCTTGAAAATACACAAGCCGCCGAAAGTATGGTACAAAGTATTTTCTTTAAAAAGCCATGTTTCCTGAGTGTCATTTTGTTCCTTCTTTCTTAAGTCAGTAATGTTTATATTCGTGCATGGGCTTTATAAAGTCACCACCTCCGTACATCAAAATAGATATTAACTGTACACCAACAGATAAAAGTCTGAACAGTCTTTTTAAGCAGTCTTTATATTAAAGATAACCTTTTTTTTAAAAATATGTATTCTATATAAGAAATAAAAAATATTTTTTAAACTAAATAATAAATTTTGTATATTTACATAAATTTCTTAATAACTGTTTATCTAAAAACACAACAAATCACTCCGGCCCTGAATGGTCAGGGTCGGAGTGATTCATTCATATTAAGCTATTCAGCATTAAACAGATTAACAGAAATCATTTTGATACTTTTACTTCAAAATACTTAATTTCCGTGTTGTTCTTCGCGTCGATTATCTTTACCGCATAGCTGTAGGTGATAGCTCTCGCGGGCTTGTGAGTGTAAGATGTATCCGTCACTGCTTTGGTAAGCGCTGTAAATCCATCAGCGCCTTCCGGCCTACAGTAGTACTGGTACTTGTATGGGGCTGTTCCGCCTGAAGCCTTGGCAGTTAATTTAATACTTGAACCCAACTTAATAGAATTTGCACTTATTGTTGATGAATTAACAAGGGAATTTTTAACATTAACCAAGAAATACTTAGTATCTGTCTTGCCCTTTGCGTCGGCTATCTTTACGGCGTAGCTGTAGGAGATAGCTCTCG
>CAYLOD010000099.1:0-3577 GCA_964385235.1 uncultured Clostridium sp. | reverse complement strand
TATCTGTCATCTCTTGCGACAGTATACAGGAGAAATGCCGCGTCGCTTGAGAGCGATATAATCATTACTCACGCGGCTTGCCGCGCCGTGTGACGGGGCAAGCCGCTTATAAAAAATGTATTGCGATGCCGGAAAAGCGTGCATACGGCACTTTATGCGATATTTCAAAAGGGATTGATTTCAGGTGACGGAATTTAAGACAAACGTAATGCGTATCCTTGATAAGGCAAAGCTGTCATATAAGGTTCATACATATGACCACAGCGACGGTGCTGTTGACGGCGCGTCCGCGGCCGAAAAAATGGGGCAAAATCCCGATAAAGTCTTTAAGACGCTGGTGACAAAGGGAGCGGGAGGGGATTACTATGTCTTTGTTATTCCCGTATTAAAAGAACTCGACCTTAAAAAGGCGGCTAAAGCTGTAAGCGAAAAGCACGTCGAGATGATCCCCGTTAAGGATTTAAATAAGGTCACGGGATATATCAGGGGCGGCTGTTCACCTGTCGGAATGAAAAAGAAATTCGTGACGGTCTTTGACAGTAGCGCCGTGAGCATGGAGAGCATAACGGTCAGCGCGGGCAGGATCGGCTGTCAGATAGAGATTGCGCCCAACGACCTGATAGGCTTTGTCGGAGGAAAGACGGAAAATATTACATTTGATTAGGGGGATCGTTATGCCATACTCAATAGAGATAGACCTTCACGGTCATACAGTGGAAAGCGCGAGGGCGCTTATTACAAATACGTTAAAGTCTTTGCCGGGCGATGTTCGGGAGGTTGAGATCATTCACGGCTACCGTGGCGGAACCGCATTGTGCGATATGGTGAGAAGATATTCAAACTCCAGAATAGAGCGGAAAATTCTCGGACTGAATCGGGGAGTTACGATTTTTGTCATACGCAGACAGTAAATAAAAATCCGGCAGGGAACCGGCTGCTGTCTTGTAAAAAGATATTCGGACAAATATCCGCGAGCCGACTCAGTATGCTCAGTGAGCCGCGCTCGAAAGTTGCATGATTATCCGCTCCGTAAGCGGTATGAGATAGAAGGTCGTCATTATCAGCCAGAATACATGAAATATATTGATTATCACATAAAGCCCTATGGTAAAGTCAAGAATGTGCCATACGGGCTTTATTTGTTTTGTGCTTATGCCGCGCAGCCTGTGACGTATTATAAGAAGCAGACCGAGCGGAACTATACATTTCAATACGAATCCCCAAAAGTTGTTTATCGGTATGCTGAGCAAAGGATTTATTTCCGCAAACAGGCCGCTGCCGAGCAGAATAAGCGTCAGAATGTAGTCACTTACATTCAGCGCGTAAATGATTATGAGCTTTTTGTCAAAAATTGTTGCCGTAGAAAACTTTTTCACTATTTCTCTCATTAAACAGTCACCTCAAATATGAGCATTGACAAAAAAGGAAAATAAAATACATTTGAAATTTTGTTTTATCTTAAACAGCTCATATGGAAAAAATTTTCGGCATAATTATATACGGAAATGATTTTGGGGTGATATTGTGCTTGATAAAAAAAGTCTGTACGCGCCTGCCGACGAGGAAAACAGACGCGCGCTTCTGGGCGAGCTTTTTATGAAATATCCCTTTTTGAGAAAAAGCTGTATAGGAGAAAGCCTTTGCGGCAGAGAGATACCTTTGTTAAGCATAGGCGAAGGCAAAAAGGTGCTGTTCGCCTGCGCGTTTCACGGCATGGAGTGGCTTACGACGCTTGTTATACTGCGGTTCCTCGACGAGCTGTCGGAGCGGGTGTACAAAAAAGGCTTTTTCTGCGGGATAAGAGCCGATATGATATTTCGGGACAGAATGCTGTGTGTTGTACCGTGCGTCAATCCCGACGGGGTCGAGATCGCGATTCACGGCGCACAAAGCGCGGGTGAATACCGTGAAAGCGTACGCGGGACAGGGGGCGAAAGCCGTTGGCAGGCAAACGCGGCGGGAGTTGATATAAACCACAACTTTAACGCGGGCTGGAAGGCGCTGAAATCTCTTGAAATCAAAAACGGGATAACCGCGCCCGCTCCGACAAGGTACGGCGGCATGAGCCCCGAAAGCGAACCCGAAAGCAGGGCGATGGCAAGGCTTTGCAGAAACACGGACTTTATCCGCGCGCTCGCGTTTCACAGTCAGGGTGAGGAGATATACTGGAGTTTCGGAGATTACGCGCCGGAGATCGCAAGGATTCAGGGCGAGCTTCTCGCTGAGCTGAGCGGATATAAGCTCAGCGAGCCTGACGGGCTGGCTGTCGGTGGAGGCTTTAAGGATTGGTTCGTCGAAACGTTTAACCGTCCCGCCTTTACCGTTGAGATAGGAAAGGGCGAAAACCCGCTCCCCGTGTCACAACTTGACGAAATATACGAGAGGCTTAAACAAATGCTTATAATCTCAATAATTATGTAAAAAAGATTTGTGGCAAAAATGTAATTCTACAATGCTTGAAAATACAGCAAAATTGTGGTAACATAAACAATAGCTAATATGTGATTTGACATATTAAAGGGGACGTGTAAAATGAAAAGGAATTATAAGGCTGCCGCCGTGTTTGCCGCGGTGGTTATTTGCGCGATGTCGTTTGCCGGCTGCGGCGAGGAAGCGGAGGATTATCAATCCGCGGTTTCAGATACCTCGGCTTTGGACAGCAGCTCGAATAACGGCAGCTCCGGAAGTCCCGAATCTTCGGATCCCAATGATAATGATAATGACAGCGACGAGTCGGATCCCGATGCCGGCTATGATGAAAGTCTGCATGATCCCTCCTCAGAGGAACCCCCTGAGGAAGAAAGCATAGACGAATCGCAAAACGCGGAAAACGCGAGCATGGCGCAGACGCCGAGCGAGAGTTCAAGCTCCACGGATAACGCGGACTTTGACAAGCTGTTTGCCGAAAACAAGCTCGACGCCGACTACGATGAAGAAATAAAGACCGCCATGAATGATAAGGATATTGTAAATACCCTGCTAAAATATAAGGATTATTGGGTCACGGAGGCGGAAAACGCGAATACTCAGCTTCAGGGCTCATCTCTCTCCGACGAGGAAAAGCAGACGGTCCGGAGTGAATACGACGAATGGAAAGCGGGCATAGACGCAAAGTACAGGGAGTTCCTTTTAAACGAAAAGGAATTAAACGGCGGCACAATATATATGATAAATGCTGCGGGTAAGATAAAGCAATACTGCCGTGACTATGCCATGGGACTGTACAAGATGGTGTACGAGAATGACGGAACCTTTGAAATGGCATATAAGTGATTTTCATTGAAAGGAGAGTCCCTGAATGAAGCTTGCAGCCTCTCTTTTGAGAAGGTCGTTCTGTATAGCGCTCCTTGCTGTTATGATACTTGCGCTTTCCGCCTGTTCGGCGGAGGAGGCGGGCAGGAACAGCGAGTATTATGAACAGCTTTCTTCATATACCGATACGCTCCTGATGCAGAACAGGGAGCTTAACAAAATCAAGGAAAATTGGAACTACAAGGATAAAAAGTCAACAAACGCTTATATCGGCAAGCTGTCTGAAATTGAAGAATCCATTGGGAAAATCAGAGGGCTTGACGCT
>CAYLOD010000098.1:0-3607 GCA_964385235.1 uncultured Clostridium sp. | reverse complement strand
TACTCCGTCGTCTGATTCTACTGTGACATGGAGCTCAAGCAACGAATCTGTCGCGTCGGTTAGAAAAGGCGTAGTGAGCGGTCTCAGGTGCGGCAGCGCCACGATTACCGCCAAGACATCATCAGGTGAAAAAGCGACCTGTAAGATCACTGTCGATGATGTTTATTCCAATGGCAGGATCTCGCTCAATCAATATGTCGCGACCGTAAACAGAACGAGGACGCTGTACCTTGAGGGATACGCTTCCGGGAATATAACATGGACAAGCAGTGATCCGTCTATAGCAACGGTAAGCGACGGCTTCGTTACGACTAAGGAGGTCGGTAAAGTCGCTATTACAGCGAAAGATCCTTACGGCAATAAGAATGTCTGCGTTGTCACAGTCAATCCCGCAACTCCTTTGAAATTTGCGTATACCAATCCAAATTCCGCCACATTAAATTCAACGGTAACGTTTATTGCCATAACGGACCAAAAGCGGACAAAGGTCAAGTTTGAGGTAGACATTGACGGAAAGAAAACTGTCGTAAACGCTACATCAAAGGAAACCGACGGCGGCGACTATATCTGGAAGGGTACTATGAAGGCTACTAAGGCGGGTACGTTTAACTATGCCGCTTATGCCTATTATCAGAATAAATGGAGTACATGCAGTGACGTCAAAGGCACACTATATGTATCAAAGGTCAAGAGTGAAAGCAGTACAGCGCTTCAAACGCTGCGGGCGAGCAACGCACTTATCTCCTTTATTGCCGAGAAAGAGGGCTTCCTGTCCCATTATGAGCGCGATCAGATGGCATATGATCCCGTCCCGACGGTGGGCTATGGTATTGTCGTTTATCCGGGAGAAATATTCTATAATTCTCTTACAAAGAATGAGGCATACGCGTGGCTTGTTAGAGAGGTCAATGATGGAGCATATACAAGCGCTGTCAACAAATTCACAAAGAACAACGGCTTAAAAATTAATCAGCATCAGTTTGACGCGCTGGTGAGCTTCTCGTATAATCTCGGAACAGGCTGGACATATGGAGGATGGGATATATACGACCTATTAGTATCATACGATGATCTGAATCATGTCAATCAGACTAAGCTCGTGAATGTATTTGCCGAATATCATCATGCCGGAGGTCAGTTGTATTGGGGACTGTATTACAGACGTATCGACGAGGCGGAGATGTTCCTGAAGGGCGACTATATTTCCGATGGATATGATAACAAATATGGTTTTAATATAGACACCTGCTGTGTTTGACAGATAAAAAATAAACAACAAAACCTTTCTGCAAATATGAAATGCAGAAAGGTTTTTTGCTGTATATAACTTGGCTTTTTGTCAATATTCGGTGTAAAAACCGCAAGCCTGCTCTTCTCAGGGGCAGGCTTGCGGTTTTTTTGTGTAATTATTCAGAAGGAAATACATTATGTGTTTGGCTTTCTCTTTATTTTGCCGGAAGCCGTTTTGTCAAATTCGCATTCCCTTATCTTTACGCTGTTTATTCTCATGTAGAGCGGAAGCCCCTGATTTATCTCATCTGTTTTTTGTGTTAAAGCCGCGTTAATATCGTCAATGCCCGACACTGCGGCAAACTCATAATTGGGATAAATTTCCGCCGTTATAACTCCGTTATCGGAATATACCATAAGCTCTTTCGCGAGGAGACAACCGCTGAAATAGTTCTCAAGCTGTTCGGGTGAAACATTCTCGCCGTTTGCGAGAATAATAAGATTCTTCTTCCTTCCCGTGATATATAGAAAGTTGTCATCATCAACATATCCCATGTCGCCCGTATAAAGGTAGCCGTCCTTTAACGTACTTGCCGTTTCCCCGGGATTGCCGTAATATCCGAGCATTACGCTGTCACTCTTGACGCAGATTTCTCCGTCGGTTATCTTTACATCACAGCCGCATACTATATTTCCTACAGAATCGTCCTTGCTTCTGCCTCTTATATTGCAGGCGATCCTCGGAGAACACTCCGTCATGCCATAGCCCTGTAAAAGCTCTATTCCGAACTCCCTGTACGCCGCAATAAGCTTGGGGTTGAGATACGCTCCGCCGCTGAAGATAGTCTTTAGCCTGCCGCCGAAAAAGCCCTGAGCGAGCGCCGCCTTAGGAGCGTTGGGATTCGCCTTTGCCGCCTCGTTGATTTTGTAATAAACCGACTCGATTATCATCGGGACGAGTAGCATTATATCGGGCTTGAATACCTGCAGGTTTTTCGCAAGGTGCATGATAGTATCGTTGAAACAAAGCGTTTCTCCGAGATAAAGCCCGCAAAGAAAATCGCAAGTGAAGCAATACGCGTGATGTACAGGCAGTACGGAGAGAACCGTAAGCCCTGACGGAACATTCATGTCAATACAGGTGACATTGTCGCAAAGGGACTTGTGTGAAAGCATTACGCCCTTGCTCTTGCCTGTTGTGCCGGAGGTAAAGAGAATCGCCGTCGCTTTTTCTCTGTCGATAACACACGAGAAGCCCGGTTCGCTTTCCTCCATCAGTCTGCCGAAAGAAAGGATCTCTCCGTCGTCCTCCTCAGCCTGCATAGAGATAAAGTATTTTACCTTTTCACTGCTCTCGATAGAGGGAGTAATGCTGTCGAGATAATTTTCGTCAAACACTACCGCGCTGACATCGGCTCTGTCAAGAAGATCTGTTACCTCCGCCGGAGGAAGCTCCTTGTCTATAGGGACTATAACGCTGTTGCTTGATACTGTTCCGTAATATGTAATAAGCCATTCATAGCTTGTGGCGCCGATAACCGCTATATGCTTTTCCAAAAGTCCGAGCTTTTTAACGATGTTTGAGAACTTTTCCGTGTCATTTTTAACGTCGATGAAGCTCTTTGTAATGATCTCCTTTTTATGCCTGTATTGATAAGCGCTGTTATCACCAAAATCAGCCGCGGCTCTGTCAATGAGAGCCTTGATATCCTCAATAGGAGGCATGGGTCTTACCGCGATTCCACTGTCTATCATAACAAACTATCCTTTCGATTATTCCTCAACGAGAGAATTTATGTAGTCTATAGCCTCACCTACAGTCTTGATGTTTATGACCTTTTTTTCGTTTACCTCGATGTCATATTCGCCCTCTATCTCACCTATAAGGCTCATAAAATCGTAGGAGTTAAAGCCCAAATCCTCGATAAACCTCGAGTCGGGAGTCACCTCCTTGCCGTCAAGCTCAACATAGTTGGAAATAAGTTCCTTGATCGCTTCAAATTCTGCTTTCATAAATTAAATACCTTCACTTTCTTTATTTTGGTTTATATTTGACGTATCAGACCGCGTCTATTATCTCGCCGACAGTAGCATAGGGATTTCTTACGCCATAGAACATTATCCTGCAAATATAGTAGTAGATAAGCTCAAGCTGGTCGGGAGAAACCCTCACTTTCTGATACTCAAAGCTGAAGTCAAGACCGTTGTCAAGTGAACGGTGCATAACAGTCAGGTAGAGTGGCTGTGCCGCGACGCCGTTTGAATACCAGTTCGACTTATATCTGATGTCGCCGAGATCGTCGCCTCTCTTTGAGAGCGGCTGATATGTGAGCGCAACACCCTCGTATACCTGTCCGCTCTCGAGATTATAATACTG
>CAYLOD010000097.1:0-3722 GCA_964385235.1 uncultured Clostridium sp. | reverse complement strand
ATATTGCACTTGCACTACAATATATTGTATCACTCCTATGCGGATTTTACAACCCAAAAACGAAAAGCCCCCGGGTGAGCCGGGGGCAGCTTCATGCTATTCTCTTTATGCCTTTATCTCCGAGCCATCCCGGAATGTGACCGTAATCTCCTTATTCCTGCCTACCGTTACATACTCTGTCATGCATGCTGCCCCAGAACGCCTCGTTAAACTCCGTGATGATGCCGTCCTGTGCCTTCAGTATTTTAATGAATCCCGTCATTCTCTCGCTCTGCGCTTACTTCGCGGATATTGCCGCAGTTACCTCGTCGTACCGTGTTCTGGCGGCATCGTACCTTCCCACCAGGGAATTGTAACAGTCAAAAGGTAAATAGAAACCGTCCTACGAGAATGGCCGGTCCGAAACGAATTTCCCGTTCCGTCAGGTCAGCCATGCCTTTTTGCGCTTTGCTGCGCCTTCGGTTCGGGAACGGGCAGGAGGAAAATTTGATAAAGCGTAAAAAGTTTATGAACACTTGAAAAAAAGAGCCGAGCAGCTTTTAAAAACTGCTGCCTACAGGAGAGATACCTATATCTACCGCTTTTTATGAAAAAGAAACAGTAGGCGGCAAAACCCGTGGTATATCGAAGAAATCAAGCTGATTCCCGTAGAGGGCGGCGCGGACATCAGCGCGAGAATTATAAAGGACAGGTACGGCGACACGCCGGGCATCGGGATCGCGCTCGGCGGCGACTCGGAACTGTCCAGTTTATCACCGAGGTTTTGGAGGAAGGACGGGAGGTGTCCCTATTATCCTGCGAAAATTCCCGTTTTATGACTAAGTGGAAAAACAGAGAAATCTCATGGGAGGATTTCAAAAAACGGTTATCCTCCACCATAAGCAAAACTAAGACTATCGAGGAATACCGCAGTATGACAAAGACATAGCAGGCAAATGTCAAGGACAAGGGCGGTTTTGTCGCGGACCACCTTCTTAAATTTAATTCCATTGTTTAAACATTCTTAAATTTTGATGCGGTCATCAAGGGTCATGTGCATGTTCTTTTTTCTTTGTCCATAATCCGGCTCTCCTTTTCCCGGACTAAATTCCACCGCAAATTCCACAGTGGAATTTACTTTGGGAATTTACTAAAGAAAAATATCTATAAAAATCAAAATAAGAAGTTGTAATATTGTCTGATTGGTGATATAATATTATCGGTAAATTTCAGACAAACTATTGTTTTGCCTATACTAATATTATTAAACAAGGTGGTTTTTATGGCAAAGAAAGACATTGATTGGTCAAACTTAGGTTTTAGTTATATTAAAACCGAAAAAAGATATGTTTCCAATTACATGAATGGCGCATGGGACGAGGGGTGCCTGACCGGGGACGAAAACATTGTATTGAACGAATGCGCCTGTGTTCTTCAGTATGCTCAGACGGTTTTTGAGGGGTTAAAGGCTTACACAACGGTTGACGGCAGAATAGTCACATTCCGTCCGGACCTTAATGCCGAGAGAATGACGGACTCGGCTAAAAGGCTTGAAATGCCTGTAATACCCAAGGAAAAATTTCTTAACGCTATAGATATGGTCGTTTCGGCAAATAAGGACTATGTACCGCCGTACGGTTCGGGCGCAACACTCTACATAAGACCGTATATGTTTGGTTCCGATGCGGTTATCGGCGTTAGTCCCGCGAGCGAATATCAGTTCAGGGTCTTTGCGACGCCTGTCGGGCCTTACTTTAAAGGAGGAGCAAAGCCTGTTACGATCAGGGTAAGTGATTTTGACAGAGCGGCTCCGCACGGGACAGGCAATATCAAGGCGGGGCTTAACTATGCTATGAGCCTGCACGCGATAGTTACCGCTCATGCGGACGGCTATGATGAAAATATGTATCTCGATCCCGGTACGCGCACCAAGGTCGAGGAAACAGGCGGAGCAAACTTTATTTTTGTTACAAGGGATAAAACCATCGTTACTCCCAAGTCCGGCAGTATTCTCCCTTCAATTACAAGACGCTCAATTATGTATGTTGCCGAGCATTATCTCGGGCTAAAGGTAGAACACAGAGAGGTTCCGTTTACAGAGCTTAAAGAATTTACAGAGGCGGGACTTTGCGGAACTGCCGCTGTTATATCGCCTGTCGGGAAAATCGTCAACGGAGATCAGGAGATCTGCCTGCCAAGCGGTATGAATGAGATGGGCCCGACTATCAAGAAGCTGTATGATACATTAACGGGTATTCAAAACGGCACGATAGAAGCTCCCGAGGGCTGGATAAGAGAGATAAAATAAAAATTCATATAACTAAAAAGGGGCTTTCGCTTTCGCGGAGGCTCCTTTAAATTTTATTCAAAGCAATATATAAAGCAATATATTTTATACGCAATACGCAAAAAGCGAGACCGCAAGGTCTCGCTAAATGCAAAAAGGGAGGGATAATGAAAAACAAAAAATCGGAAACTTTTACTCAAAAATGAAGTCCTTATCCTTGGACTATACTTACTATAGCATACTTTTTTATTTTTTTCAATACATTTTTAAAAAAAATTTAAAAAAATTTATAAAAATGATATAAAATATCGAAAAACAAAAAATTATTCCTCCATTTGCTTTCCCAAAAACGCCGCGGCAGCTTGAGTGAGCTTGATTTCAACCTCGTTAGGGGTTTTTTCCTGCTCGCCGTGAAGCATTATCACCGAGCCTGTGACGTCGCCCGACGCGATAATCGGATAAAAAACAGCCGCCGCTTTGTTTATGCCCTCAACCGGTATAAATTCGCCGAGTGCTCCGTCGTGGGCTGTATAGTTTTTCCTCATTTCCATAAATTCCTCGACAACGGATGTAACCCGTCTTTCAAGGTACTCCTTTTTAGAAACTCCGGCCGCAGCGACAATATGGTCTCTGTCGCTTATTATCATCGGCATTCCCGCGACCCTTGAGAGAACCTCCGCGTATTGCGCCGCGAAGTCTGAAAGCTCTCCGACAGGAGAATACTTTTTAAATATGACCTCACCGTTTGTGTCCGTATATATCTCCAGCGGATCTCCCTCCCTGATACGCAGTGTGCGCCTTATCTCCTTGGGTATGACGACGCGGCCGAGGTCGTCGATCCTTCTAACAATTCCTGTTGCCTTCATATACTTAACCTCCGAATTATTTTTATATTCATGATTTTATTTTTATGAACACACAAATATTATTCTCTCAACCCTTTTCACTATTCACGTTTAATAGAAGGATTTTATCCAATTATCAGTATAAAATCAGTTCCATAGAAAAATTTGGAAAGTATGAATTACAAAAATTCGACAAAATCTATTATCTGCTATACATAACTGATTCGGATAATGTTTTTATTGCAAATATTGCAAAGAAAAAGCCAAAACCTTTTTGAAAGATGGGGAGAACAATACTCCGAATTAACAAAAGATTTTGACTTTATAATACTATACACAAAAGCAGGTATATTGTAAGACTTTAATCAGTTTTTTACATAAAACCGTGAAAGGTTAGTGTAAAAAAATCCATGAGATATAAAGGCGGAAAGCGTAAATTCTCAAAGTAAATGCAACAGTGCGATTTGCGGTTGTATTATGTGTAAGAATTTAATCGTATTTCAAACGGAAATAAGTGTTTTTCAAGCAGTTGAATTTTAAATGCGATAATATAAGATTTTAATCAAAAAAGCAACATTCTCTATAATGTTTTATGTATGATTCTGCCGTCG
>CAYLOD010000096.1:0-3953 GCA_964385235.1 uncultured Clostridium sp. | reverse complement strand
ACTACCTCTCTGACATCGTCAGCGGTCTTATAGCCCCAGCGGCTCTGCTGAAAACCGAACGCCCACTTTGGCGGAATATAGCTTCTGCCGATAAGTCCTCTAAACTGACGCACTATATCATACAGACTGTCGCCCGTAATAATATATAGTGAAAAATCGCCGGTCTCAGGCGTTATCGTGAGTATATTGCTGTCGGTATAACCAATATCAAATGTAATCCGTGAAGGTGTATCAACAAAAACCCCGAACCGTTCAAAGCCGTCAATAATGATAAAATTATGCGCTCCGTAAAGTGAGCGTTTTTCCTCCGTATGATTCGTATCATCGGTACAAAAGCTCGTATAAATATATCCTCGCTTATTTATACCTCTGTTCGCTTCGCCAAGTCCGTAGACAATATCGGTTTCAGTCATAACGAACTCGAGAGAACCGTTCTCCGTTTCCTCAAACATTTGCTGTTTATCTGTTTCGGGGAACAAGTCAATAACGACAGCTCCCGTTTCGACAGGAGAACCGTAAACATACTTTTTAAACATAGCTTTTCACCTTCCGTAAGTCGTATAAAGCGGCGTAATATATATATAAACGTTGAGTGACTGCCCGGTCTGAACAATGCGGCGGGGGACATTTTGATCAATTTATATTCCTTAATACAATTATATCATAATAATCAATAAAATCAATACTATATGTATATATTTTTAAATTTTTTATTATATTATATAGTTCCGCATAGCTCCGCATTTTCGGCATGATGACCCGCGTTTTTTTGAATCACGCCGCGGACTGTTATTAAAAAACCGCGTCAGCACAGATGCCTGTGCTGACGCGGTTTTGCCTTGACCGGGAACAAGTAAACAATTACAATATTTGACCCGTTTTAAAAGCATTTAAAAATTGAAAAATATAACCGCTGCTGATGTGCCGGCTCTAAGGCGGCGCGACGGGGCACGGTGGGGCAGAGAAGGAACCATACAGATGAAGGTGCCGCAATTTCACCGGCGCTTGCCGCGTTATTCGGAGCTCTCCCAGCTTTTAATCATTCTGTCATACATTTCGGGAAGGTCAGTATCGCTTTTCCAGCCTAAGGAACGAAGTTTTTCAGATGAAAGCAGCATTTTGACGGGAGGCGCGTATCCGTATTTCAACGCGTCCTCGGGTATATCAAATATAACTGAAATACTCCCGCTTTTTTCGGCGACCATTTTTGCCATCTGAGCGATAGTCATATTTGTTTTTTCGTTTGTGACGTTATACGCTTCCCCGTTTTCTCCGCGCGTAAGTATATACAGTATTCCGAGGACACAGTCGCGTGTATAGCAGTAGTTACCCGTCGATTCACCATTAGTATGAAGTACAATATCTTCATTATTTACAAGGCTTCTCGCGAATTGAGCGAAAACTCTTGTTTCGTTTTTGCTCACGCCCGCGCCAAAGGTCTGTGCAAGGCGCGCGATCTTTACGGGGACATTGTACTCGTGAGCATATGAAGCGCAAAGACATTCGCACATTCTCTTGCCCTCAGGATAACAGCTCCGCACATTCAGAACATCGACATAACCGTAATCACTTTCACCGACACTTTGCAGAGCGGTGTCGGGCGTGCCGTAAACCTCCATGCTTGAGATATAGACGGCGGATTTAATATTCTTTTCCCGGGCAATTTCAAGAATATTTTTTGTCCCGTCAACGGAGATACAAATTGTTTCAACAGGTTTTGTGACCATTTCCTTTGAGTTTGTAACGCTCGCACAATGAATGATATAGTCAAGATCGCCTTCAATGCTGATACTTTGCAGCACATCTCCCGTTATAAGCTCAATATCACCCTGTTCAAGCAGCTCTCCAAAGACTGCCCTCGCCTTTCCGGGGCTGCGCACAAGCGCCAAAATCCTTATGTGGGCATTGCGGGTTCTATTTATCGCGGATAATGCCCTGACTGTATAGGAGCCGACAAGTCCTGTCGCGCCGGTAACGAGAAACACGGTATTTTTCAGCTTGTCAACGTCGGGAAACTCATTTGCGATATAGTCGAGATCCTCCTGTAAAATATGGTCGTTGTTTTTTTTAATTGTATCCATATTACCGCCCTTTCACGCATAAAACTTTCCTAAATTATAATAAATATATTGTTATAATGCAAGGTAAAAAGATTTATAAGTGTTTACAAAATAAAAATGAGCTGTATCCCCAAGATTGTACAGCTCATTTCTTAATAATAATATTATTATTATGCGTCATTATGCGTCGTATTCGTTAGCTAATTTAAGAGCATAATAATGAATAAATTCCGTTATTGTAGGAATACCCTTTTCAGAGGATATTTTCGCGGTATAATTATTGTAAAGGTCTTCGGGGTTTGCAGAATTCCATGCGCGCTTTATAGCGTTTTGCATGGCTCTTTCGACACTGAAGTCTGTCTTGCCGTGCATCTGACCTATAATGGTGGAAATATTCTGCCTCGGAGATTCGATGGAAAGTTCTATCGCGTCGATAAGGTAGACGTATCCGACTGATTTCGGGTTCACGTTGACGAGATTAAGTTCACTCATGATTCGCCGTCTGATACGCTTCTTTTGACGTTCGGGCGTATCGGAAACCTCATGCTTATGTTGCAAAAGCTTCTGTTTGTTTAGAATGGACGTTTTCATCATTCTCAGAAAGTCAAGTACGTTTTCTATCGAATAGTCATCTTGATGTTTAGAGAAAATATAGTCCGCACCCAGTTCCCGCGCACAGTCATATGTGATAGAGCTGACATTATTTGTAGTGATCAACATATAAGGTCTGAGGTCGAAATTAACCATCTCGTGAAGTCCCTTTAAAACATCAAGACCGCTTCCCTTGCCATGGTGCAGCTCCAAGTCGAGTATAACGACATTCGGCAAAAAGTCCTTGATATCCTCAAGAGCTTTCATAGCGTTATTTGTTACACTCACAAGCGAAATATCCTCCGATTTTTCAATGACTTCCGCAAAGGTTTTGCAAACATTCGGGTCGTCCTCCACGAGTAATATTGTTAGTTCATTCATGTTATTGAATACACTCCTGTCTTATTTTTAATATGATTTAATTATAGCACTTTCGAGCTATTAAGTCAACAAAAAGAAACAAAATAATTTTTATTGTGTTTGTATGTGTATATTTAAATTGAAATTAGATATATATCACCTATGAAAACCTATGAAAAAATTAAATATTTTATCGGATTTTTACAGCTAACAGTAAAAACATTTGAAAAAATTATTCAAATTATACAAAGATTTATAAACTGCTTGATTTTTTTATGATTGTAGGGTATAATATTCAAGCGTTCGGGGAATGGACGCTTAGCTCAGCTGGAAGAGCTTTCGCTTGACGTGCGAAGGGTCAGCGGTTCAAGTCCGTTAGCGTCCACCATATTTTTAAGGAAAGGCAGCGTGCCTTTCCTTTTTTTGTTGTAACTGTTTCTTACTTTCCTTTGATAAATTTATTCGCTTGCCGTGATGGATTCAGAGCCGTTATTCAGTTTGCGCTCCCGCAAAATCATCGGCTGTTTATTTTATTCCGGCTTTAATTTGAGAATATCCGCCGTGCTGAATGACGTGATATGATATGTTAAAACTGCATATACTTTATGCTTTTTATGTTTTAGCCCCGGACTTGAATTTCATGTCGAAGCAATGTATAATGTATAATATAATGGCGGGCAAGCCCCTTGTTGAACAGATGTTTTTAATCGCGGCTTTAACGCGTGCCGCTGAGTTTAATGGGGGACAGTATCCCAAAACTACGATTCCCTGTGCCGCAGAGACTGTGACACAGATATTTATGCGTTCAACGCTTTTTGCCGAAAGGATAAGATATAAATGACAGGAAAAAGCAGAAAACACAGTAAAAAAGGCAACGGCTCACACAGACGTTCCGTTAGAGGGGAAAAGTATGCCGCAACTAAGGAAAAGAACGCCGCTGAC
>CAYLOD010000095.1:0-4016 GCA_964385235.1 uncultured Clostridium sp. | reverse complement strand
TCGCTTGCGCTCGCTCGACGTCGGAAAGGGAAGTTTACTGCCGCGTAAAGACGAAATTACCAATGAACTGCCGTGCGCTAATCAAGTACTGACTTCTTGCGCGGCACATTACAGACCCTTATCGGCGTCGAAGTTTTTTGACGTATGTCAAAAAACGACTTCGCGTCTTGCCTGCGGGCGCTGCCCGCCGCGTCTTGCCTGCGGGGGCTGCCCGCCCCATCTTGCCTGCGGGGGCACCCCGCCGCGGTTGACTTTTTGTACGGATAGATATATAATTAGTTTTGTAATATAGAGGAAAAAATTAGATTTGTGTCAAAGGGAGGAATTTTTTTGACTAAGCTGTATCTTGCTATTCCTTGTTATAACGAGGAGGAAGTTCTGCTTGATTCGGCAGAAAAGCTTTTTAACAAATACAGACAGTTGATCAAGGGCGGTAAAATTACCAAAGACAGCCGCATTGTGTTCATTGACGACGGTTCAACGGATAAGACATGGAGTATTATACAAAGTCTGCATGAAAAAATCAATATGTTCAGCGGAATTAAGCTTAGTTGCAACAGAGGGCACCAGAACGCGCTCCTGTGCGGACTTGTAACACTGAAGGACTACGCGGACGCCGTCATTTCTCTTGACGCTGACTTGCAGGACGATATTGACGCGATAGATAAAATGCTTGAAAAGTATGAGCAGGGCGCCGATGTGGTTTACGGCGTAAGGTCAAGTCGTGAATCCGACACATTCTTCAAGCGCTTTACTGCCGAAGGCTACTACAAGATACTTGATAAACTCGGCGCAAAGACAATATTTAACCACGCCGATTTCCGGCTTATGAGCAAGCGCGCGCTGAATGTTTTCGCTGAGTTTAAGGAGGTCAATATATTCCTGCGCGGCATGGTGCCTATGGTCGGCTTCAAAAGCGATATTGTCGAATACGAACGCAAGGAACGCCTCGCGGGTGAAAGCAAGTACCCTCTCAAGAAAATGCTTGCCCTCGCGTG
Source organism: uncultured Clostridium sp. (assembly GCA_964385235.1). Lineage (GTDB taxonomy): Bacteria > Bacillota > Clostridia > Oscillospirales > Acutalibacteraceae > Pseudoruminococcus. Next base: position 3,018 of record CAYLOD010000095.1, on the reverse strand, counting down.
GGAGGGGATAACCTCTCTAAGCATAAAGCCGATACGAATGATAACATGGCTCGGTCTCGGCACGCTTATTGTCAGCTTCATCATGCTGATCATATTTATAATAGAGTGGATAGCCGGAGCGACCGTACCCGGCTGGGCAAGCATTATGTTCTCGATATGGCTGCTCGGCGGGTTTCAGCTCTTCGCGATAGGAATAGTCGGGGAATATATCGGCAAAATCTATCTCGAAACAAAACACCGTCCGAGGTTTGTAGTTGAAACTTTCTTAAACTCGGCAGGTACTGATAACGAAAAGTAAATCAAAAGAGCGGAAACCATCCGCTCTTTTTTCTTGTGAATTTCAAAATCAATAATCAAGTGTTTCGGACAGTCCCTCAACGTCGAGATACCACTTGCCGTTTATGTTAAAGAAGTACATTACCTCGGTGGTGCGGTTTCCGCTGCCCTCAGCGGACTTTGTTTCCGTGGTTACGACCGCCTTTACTGTTTCGTCTATTTTTGACTTTCCGTTGTATGCCTTGTTAAATTTCTTCGTAAGCTCCGAAAGCTCCTTTGTATCTTTACAATATCCCTCGTCCTTTATCTCATAGACGATTTTAAAGTCTGCGCCGTACTCCCTTTTATTCTTGCGGTTTTCCTGCCACAGACGGTCCTCATAGTCCAAAAGCATATCCTCATAGTTTGAGTAGCTGTCTGTCGTATCAAGATTATACTGAATATAGTCGCCCGGAAGTATATCCATGAGCTTTTTGACATCAATTTCCTCAATAGCCTTGAGTTCCTTTTCTATTACGGAGGAGTACGAACTTCCTCCGACGATAAAGCCGGTACACAGGAAAATAACTATCGCGGTTATCACTGCCAAAGCAACGGCCATTGTCACGGATAGAAAGACTATGCGCCTTTTATTGTATGTTCGCGCGGGCGCTGCTTCGGGATCCGTTTCGTCAGCCTCGTCCGCCGTCTCGGCTTCGACGGGAGCACCGCAATAGCCGCAAAAATTGAAATTGTCATCTATATTATTTCCGCATTTTTTGCAGACCATAAAATCACCCTGAATTCATTATTGAACAGCAATAGCTTTATATACAGAAACATTATATTATAATTGTAGTATACAAACACCCTTTTGTCAATCGCGCGGCGAAAATCTGAAATTTTAATATATTTCAGTAAATTCACAAAGTGAATTTCACAGTGGAATTTGCGATAAATTTCAGCATGGGAATTTACGTTAATATATTTTATGCGTAAAAGACCGCGGCGTCTGTCAACGGAAAATGTCAAGTCACTGTAAATTATTTATTTATCCTCGCGGTCACGGAGTGACCGCCGCATATGCGGCAGGTTCGGACGGAAAAGTTTACACATAAATACAATACGGCATGAGTGACGTAATGACAGCAGAGCGGCGGCTTATAAAAGACTGTGAACAACAAACACGGGTTGTCCGCATTTATGTTCACCGACGGTATATTGTATTTGCTTAATCAGGCGCGGAACAAAAGCGTTTCCATAACCCGCGCACATAAAAACAGCTTCCCCACATCTTTTGTAAGGAAGCTGCTTTATTTTATTAGGAGAGTTTATAAAATGGGGAAATTTGTTTTAATCAGCCAAGCTCGGCGAAGTACTTGATCGTTCTTACCATCTGGCTTGTGTAGCTGTTCTCGTTGTCGTACCATGAAACGACCTGTACCTCGTAAAGATCGTCGGAAATCTTAGAAACCATTGTCTGTGTTGCATCGAAAAGTGAGCCGTATCTCATGCCGATAACGTCAGAGGACACGATCTTATCCGTGTTATAGCCGAACGACTCGGAGGAAGCGGCTTTCATAGCGGCGTTAATGCCGTCGGCTGTTATGTCAGTACCCTTAACAACGGCTGTGAGGATAGTTGTGGAGCCTGTGAAAACCGGAACACGCTGTGCGGAACCGATGAGCTTTCCGTTAAGTTCCGGGATAACAAGACCGATAGCCTTAGCCGCGCCCGTAGAGTTGGGGACAATATTGGCGGCGCCCGCTCTCGCTCTTCTGAGGTCGCCCTTTCTGTGAGGACCGTCAAGGATCATCTGATCGCCCGTATAGGCGTGGATTGTGGACATGATACCGCTCTGAATAGGAGCATAATCGTTGAGAGCCTTAGCCATAGGCGCGAGGCAGTTCGTTGTGCATGACGCGGCAGAGATAATAGTATCCTCGGGTGTAAGGGTATTCTCGTTGACGCTGAATACGATCGTCTTGAGGTCATTTCCCGCGGGAGCGGAGATAACGACTTTCTTCGCGCCTGCGTCGATATGGGCCTGAGCTTTAGCCTTTGATGTATAGAAGCCTGTGCACTCGAGAACTACGTCAACACCAAGCTCGCCCCAGGGAAGCTCGGCGGCGTTGGCAATAGCATAGATCGTGAGAGTTTTGCCGTCTACCGTGATAGTATTCGCCTCGTCGTCCGCTTCTACTGTGTGAAGATTTTCACCGATTTTACCGCAGTATCCGCCCTGCGCTGTATCATACTTGAGAAGATTAGCAAGCATAGAAGGCTTTGTAAGGTCGTTGATAGCGACAACCTCATAACCCTCCGCGCCAAACATCTGGCGGAAAGCAAGACGGCCTATACGGCCAAAACCATTGATAGCAACTTTTACTGACATGATATTTTACCTCCTAAGATTTTACTGTATTTATTTTATAGCATTTCATTTCATTTGTCAACTCAACTTTACTGTAAGAATTAAGAATTTACGAGAATTTTACATGCGGGCAGCGCCCGCAGGCAAGACGCAAAGTCGTTTTTCGCCATACGGCGGAAAACTTCGACACCGACAGGGGTCTGTTATGTGCCGCGCAGGAAGTTTTATGCTAAATTAGCGCACGGCAGTTCATTGGTAAATTCGTCTTTACGCGGCAGTAAACTTCCCTTTCCGACGTCGAGCGAGCGCAAGCGAGCGATTACGGCGGGGTGCCCCCGCAGGCAAGACGCAAAGTCGTTTTTCGCCATACGGCGGAAAACTTCGACACC
>CAYLOD010000094.1:0-4132 GCA_964385235.1 uncultured Clostridium sp. | reverse complement strand
CACACATACAACCCCTATACACTGCGAAGTTTTTCGCCGCACGGCGAAAAACGACTTCGCGTCTTGCCTGCGGGCGCTGCCCGCCGCGTCTTGCCTGCGGGCGCTGCCCGCCGCGTCTTGCCTGTGGGCGCTGCCCGCCGCGTATTGCCTGCGGGCGCTGCACGCCCATCGGGATAAAGAAGGGCAGGGAAAAGCCCTGCCCGTGTTTGGTGTTTATATTAGTCTAAAGAGGAAAGGCTGTACGACGGTTTACCGGTTGTCGTCTGCGTCATGATAATCCGCGTTGTAGACATTGCCGTCAGATCCGTTTGTGCCGCCTGTACCGCCGTCCTGCGGAGGAACCGTACCCTGAGCCTGAGCGTTCTGATAGAGCTTCTCGGAAACAGAATACATAGCTGATTTAAGATCCTCGGAAGTTGACTTGATCATATCAGCGTTATTCTGTGCGAGAGCTTCCTTGGTGGCAGTGAGCTTTGAGTTTAAGTTGTCCTTGTCGCTTTGATCTAACTTGTCGCCGCTTTCGCTGAGCAGCTTTTCTACAGAATATACGAGATTCTCGGCGTCGTTCTTTACATCGACTTCCTCACGGCGCTTCTTATCCTCCGCGGCATACTTCTCGGCTTCCTGAACAGCCTTGTCAATGTCCTCCTTGCTCATGTTTGTGTTGGAGGTTATCGTTATGTGCTGCTCTCTGCCTGTGCCGAGATCCTTGGCGGAAACGTTAACGATACCGTTTGCGTCAATATCAAAGCTGACCTCAATCTGCGGAACACCTCTCATAGCGGGTGCGATACCGTCAAGCTTGAAAAGTCCGAGCTGCTTGTTGTCCCTTGCAAATTCACGCTCGCCCTGAAGAACGTTAATCTCGACCTGTGTTTGATTGTCAACGGCGGTGGAGAAAATCTGGCTTTTCTTTGCGGGTATAGTTGTGTTTCTGTCAATAATCTTTGTCATGATTCCGCCCTGTGTTTCAACACCGAGTGACAGAGGAGTGACGTCGAGGAGAAGAAGTCCCTCAACCTCGCCTCCGAGAACGCCGGCTTGAATAGCCGCGCCGATAGCAACGCACTCGTCGGGGTTGATACCCTTAAAAGGCTCCTTGTTGATAAGTCCCTTGACAGCGTCCTGAACAGCGGGAATCCTCGAGGAACCGCCAACCATGAGAACCTTGTCTATTTCACCGATTGAAAGACCCGAGTCGGAAAGCGCCTGACGAACAGGACCCATTGTTTTCTCAACGAGATCCGCTGTAAGCTCGTTGAATTTCGCTCTCGTAAGCGTGAGATCGAGGTGCTTCGGGCCTGTCGCGTCCGCTGTGATATAAGGCAGGTTGATAGCCGTCGATGTTACGCCCGAAAGCTCTATCTTTGCCTTTTCGGCGGCCTCCTTAAGCCTCTGCATAGCCATTTTGTCGCTTGAGAGGTCTACGCCTGTTTCACTCTTGAAGCTCGAGATCAGCCAGTCTATAATTCTCTTGTCAAAGTCGTCGCCGCCCAGGCGGTTGTTGCCCGCTGTCGCGAGAACCTCCTGAACGCCGTCGCCCATTTCAATAATAGAAACATCGAACGTACCGCCGCCAAGGTCATAGACCATGACCTTCTGGTCGGACTCCTTGTCTATGCCATAGGAAAGAGCTGCGGCAGTAGGCTCATTTATAATACGCTTGACGTCAAGACCCGCGATCTTGCCCGCGTCCTTTGTCGCCTGACGCTGTGAATCCGTGAAGTAAGCGGGAACAGTTATGACCGCCTGTGTTACCGTATCGCCAAGGTATGCTTCTGCGTCCGCTTTCAGCTTCTGAAGAATCATAGCGGAAATCTCCTGCGGAGTGAAGTTTTTGCCGTCAATAGTCACCTTGTGTGCTGTACCCATTTCTCTCTTGATCGAGGAAATCGTGCGTTCGGGGTTTGTGATAGCCTGACGCTTAGCGACCTGACCGACCATTCTCTCGCCGTTCTTCGCAAAAGCGACGACTGACGGAGTCGTCCTTGAACCCTCCGCGTTAGGGATAACAACGGGTTCGCCGCCCTCGATAACAGCTACACATGAGTTTGTAGTACCTAAGTCTATACCGATTGTTTTTGCCATAATAAAAATCTCCTATCTGTTTTTTTATAGTTTTTAAATATCTGAAGTTGCTTTAAAAATGATGCTTGCATACCGCTTCCTGTACGGAAGCGTTCCGTCACCCTGCCGCTACTTGAACCATAGCGTGACGGACGATTTTGTCGCCTATTTTGTAGCCTTTTTGAAATACGGCGGCTATCTGATTTTCCTCAAGCTCCGCGTCTTCGACCTGCGCTACGGCATTGTGAAGCTCGGGGTTGAACTCGTCGCCGCGTTCGCCGTATTCCTCGACATTCAGCTTTTTCAGAGCCTCCTGCATCTGAGCCATTATCATTTTAAGACCCTTTGCGTGATCGTCGGACGCGTCGCCTACGGAATTGACCGCCATTTGCAGGCTGTCTATCGCGGGCAGCAGCGTCTTTACCGCCGCCACCGTAGCGTCGTTGTATACGTTCGTTTTCTCACGCTCTGTACGCTTTCTGTAATTGTCGTACTCGGCGGCGGTTCTTAAAAAGATGTCCTTTTGTTTTTCCAGTTCTTCCTTTAAGCTTGCTATCTCCTCCTCGTACTTTGCCTTTTGAGATTTTGAACCCTTTGAAGATTTCTTTTTGGATTTCCCGTCGTTTTCTTCCCCGGCAGTTTCCTTAACTTCTTTAGCTTCATCAGATTCCTTAGCTTCATCAGCTTCATTGGTTTCCTTTACGTCGTCTGCTTCGGGAACCGCTTTTTCATCTGCGGCGTCTGTCTTTTCTTTCGGCAAAATAATTCTCCTCTCTATCCGTTAAGAAGTTCGCTCAACATTGTTCCCACAGTGTTGGCAATATATTCTGTATTAGCTATGGTTTTTGAATAATTCATTCTTATAGGCCCGAACACGGCTATTGTACCCGAACATATATCGGAAACGTTATATCGTGAAATGATTATGCTCGACTCCGAAAGCTCAGACCGTTTCGTTTCTTCGCCGATTAGAACCTGTGTAGATTCGTCAGCTTCGTTCAACAGGTCTATGATCTCTTCGGTGCGGTTGAGAAAATCAACCGTACGCCGCGCGCTTTCAAAGCTCAGTTCCGGCAGAAACAGAAGGTTGCTCTGTCCCTCAAGCGCGATATTCATTGTCGCGGCGTCCTTAGCTGCATCGTGTATAGCAAGCAGCGTATTCGGTACAAGCATTGAAAGCTCTCCGAGTGAAACCGCCGCCGATTGAATAAAGGCGGGTGTTACGTCAGCCAGCATCGTCCCGCGAAGCCTGTCATTGAGGGCTGTGTCAAAAAGCTCAAGTATCTCGTCGGTGATACGGAAGTCACATCTGAAAAGCCTGTTTTTGACAATCCCTGTTGAGGTCATAAGAACAACCATTGCGGTGTATCTGCCTGTTTGGACAAACTTCACCTGCTTGATATAGGTGTTGCCGGCGGGCGGAGATGTTACTGCCGCGGCGAAGCCGGTTATATCCGACAAAATCTGAGCCGCCTCGCCCAAGAGATGCTCCGGGGCGTCGGAATGCAACAGGAGCGAATCGTGTATTACGCTTTGTTCGCGCGAACCGACGGGCTTTTTGTTCATCAGCTTATCTATATAGACCCTGTAACCGAGATTTGTCGGAATACGCCCCGACGAGGTGTGCGGCTGTGAAAGAAATCCCATCTCAGCAAGCTCCGCCATATCATTCCTGACAGTCGCCGACGATACGTTGAAATCGAGCCCGTCACAAAGTGTCTTTGAACCGACAGGCTCACCGGTACTGATATACCAATCCACAATGGCCTCAAGGATTTTTAATTTCCTGATTGCAGGCTGCATATCAATCACCTCTTGCACGGTTTTGTTTCATACTATTAGCACTCTAATGTTGCGAGTGCTAATCTATATATAAATTTACCACTATTGGAGCAAATTGTCAACACCTAATTTATAACTCAGGCAAAATATCCCCCATCGGGTCCCGTGTCTGCGTGCAGTGCCCGCCGCGTAGTCGCTCACTGCGTTCGCTCGACGTCAGCAAAAGAAACTTATTGCCGCGAGGGGACGAAATTACCAATGAACTGCCGTGCGCTAATCAAGT
>CAYLOD010000093.1:0-4233 GCA_964385235.1 uncultured Clostridium sp. | reverse complement strand
CCTAATCGGTGTCGAAGTTTTTTGACGTATGTCAAAAAACGACTCCGCGTCTTGCCTGCGGGGCACCCCGCCGCGGAATCGCTCGGCAAGCCTCGCTCGACGTGTGCGGGGGAAGATTATTGCCGCGAGGGGGAGAAGTTACCAATGAACTGCCGTGCGCTAATCAAGCTCTGACTTTTTGCGCGGCACACAAAAGTTCCTAATCGGTGTCGAAGTTTTTTGACGTATGTCAAAAAACGACTCCGCGTCTTGCCTGCGGGGCACCCCGCCGCGGAATCGCTCGGCAAGCCTCGCTCGACGTGTGCGGGGGAAGATTATTGCCGCGAGGGGGAGAAGTTACCAATGAACTGCCGTGCGCTAATCAAGCTCTGACTTTTTGCGCGGCACACAGTCAACCCTAATCGGTGTCGAAGTTTTTCGCCGCACGGTCGAGTGCCTCGGCCGGGTTGGAAGTCTATACTAAACTGGATATGGTGATATGGAGAATACAGCAGAAAGATTTGATGTTGCAGTTATCGGGGCGGGACACGCGGGAATAGAAGCCGCGCTCGCGTCGGCAAGACTGGGATGCAAAACAGGTGTTTTCACAATAAATATGGACGCTGTCGGAAACTGTCCGTGCAACCCGTCAATAGGCGGAACCGCTAAGGGTCATCTTGTCCGTGAGCTTGACGCTCTCGGGGGTGAGATGGGCAAGGCGGCCGACGAAACGCTTTTGCAAATGAGAATGCTCAACAGGGGCAAAGGTCCCGCCGTTCACTCTCTCAGAGCGCAAATAGACAGGAGAGCATATTCCGCGAGAATGAAACACTGCCTTGAGCTTCAGGAAAATATCGAGCTGCGTCAAGCCGAAATAACCGACATAGAGAAGGACAGCGGCGGAATGTGGGCGCTTACGACGCGTCTTAAAACAAGGTATCTCGCGAAAGCCGTAATAATAGCTACGGGCACTTACCTTGGAGGTGTTGTGCATGTCGGCGACGTGTCATATGAAAGCGGGCCTGACGGAATATTCCCGTCTAAGTTTTTGCCCGATTCGCTGAGAAAGCTCGGCATGAGCATTCGCCGCTTTAAGACGGGAACTCCCGCGAGGGTGCTTAAATCGAGCATTGACTTTTCCGAACTTGAGGAACAGGCCGGCGACGAGCCTGTCGTACCGTTCTCGTATGATACTCTTGAGCCGTGTGAAAACAAGGTGCTTTGTCATATAAGCTGGACTAATGAAGAAACTAAGCGGATAATTCTCGATAATATCCACCGTTCCCCTCTATACAGCGGGAAAATTGAGGGCGTCGGTCCGCGTTACTGCCCGAGCATAGAGGATAAAATCGTCCGCTTTTCGGAAAAGAAGCGGCACCAGTTGTTTATAGAGCCTTGCGGACTGAATACGGAGGAAATGTACATACAGGGCATGAGTTCATCGCTCCCCGAGGACGTTCAGACAGCTTTTTATCACTCGATAAAAGGTCTTGAAAACGCGGTCATAATGCGTCCCGCCTATGCGATTGAGTATTACTGCTGTGATCCTTTACAGCTGCGCAGTACGCTTGAGTTCATAGACTTTGGGAATCTCTACGGCGCGGGACAGTTCAACGGAAGCTCAGGCTATGAGGAGGCGGCGGTTCAGGGATTTGTCGCGGGTGTTAATGCCGCGCTGAAAATTCTCGGCAGAGAGCCTATGATTCTCGACAGGGCAAGCTCCTATATAGGCACGCTGATAGACGACCTTGTAACAAAGGGCTGTCAGGATCCGTACCGCATGATGACATCACGCTCGGAGTACAGGCTTGTTCTCCGTCAGGATAACGCCGACACACGCCTTACGCGTACAGGCAGAAAAATAGGCTTGATAAGCGACGACAGGTGGAAGCGCTTTTGCGACAAGCAGGAGGCCATAAACACCGAAATGAAGCGTGTAAGGGAAACGGTCATTTCACCGACAGAGAAGGTGAATGAAATACTTGTTTCACGTGAAACATCGCCTATAACGACGGGAGTGCGTCTTATAGACCTGATAAAGCGCCCGCAGCTTAACTACGACGCTTTGTCGGAAATAGATGAAACACGTCCCGTTATAGACAAAAACGTCCTTGAACAGGTTGAGATAGAAATTAAATACGAGGGCTACATAAAGCGTCAGCTTACGGTGATAGAACAGGTTCGCAGGCTTGAGGGAAAGGCTTTGCCACCGGATATCGACTATAACTCGATAGAGGGACTGCGGCTCGAGGCACGCGAAAAGCTCACAAGGGTGCGTCCCGAAAATATCGGTCAGGCGAGCAGAATCTCGGGAGTAAGTCCCGCGGATATTTCCGTGCTTGTGATATACCTTGCGTCGCTGAAGAATAAAAGGTACGGTGGCGCAAAATGAGCGTGATATCGGAAACGTTGAGAGCATGGACCGACGGGAACGGGATTTCCATAAGCGGCACACAGCTTGAAAGATTTGAAATATACGCGGAACTTCTTGTCGAGTGGAACAGGAAAATCAACCTCACGGCGATAACCGAACCGAAGGAGATCGCGGTCAAGCACTTTATAGACAGTCTGACTGTCCTGAAAAGCTGTGATATAGGAAAACATTCAAAAATGATAGACGTCGGCACGGGCGCGGGATTTCCGTCAATTCCGCTGAAAATACTCCGTGATGATATACAGCTTACACTTCTCGACAGCCTGAACAAGAGATTGATTTTTCTCAATGACCTTTGTTCAAAAATCGGAATAGACGCCGAAACGGTTCATGCCCGCGCGGAGGACGCCGGAAGAGATCCGTCGCACAGAGAAAAATACGATATAGCTGTTTCACGCGCTGTCGCTAATATGCCGTCGCTTTGCGAATACTGTCTGCCGCTTGTCAGAGTTGGCGGAATGTTTGCCGCCATGAAGGGAAAGGACGGCTCGTCAGAACTTAAAATGGCTGAAAGGTCAGTTGAACTGCTCGGCGGCAAATGTGACGGCGGCAAATATTTCGTATTGCCCGGCGGCGGGGAGAGAATGGTCTTTGTCATTGAAAAGCTGAAGCATACCCCTTCTGAATATCCCCGCAAAGGGGTTAAAATCAGCAAAGAGCCGATAGTATAGCTCATTCAAGCGGCGCGTCCGCACGCCGAGTTCCGGCTGTCCTTTGACAATTCCGAATATGGATTTTCACGCGGCGGCGCGCATTCGCAATCCTCACAAGGCGGTAAATGGCGGCGGTATGGATAATTACCCGCCGTATTTTTACGCGCCGTAGAAAAATAATGACATTGGGACACATTGAAAAATATATTTAATAATAACACATTACGACTATTTTCTATATTTCCTTATGGTATGATTATTTCCACAAGGAGTGATAAAAATGGTCATGAATAATAAAAATGAAAAAAAGGTAGTAGAAATACCGATAATTGCGATACGTCCATGCAAAAATCAGGCGAGAGCATATTTCAAACGCGAGGAGATGCAGCAGCTTGCGCTGAGCATACGCGAGAACGGTATTATCCAGCCGCTGACTGTCCGCAGGGTGAGCAAGACGGAATTTGAACTTATCGCAGGCGAGAGGCGTCTTCGCGCGGCGTCTATGTGCGGTCTGAACGATGTTCCCTGCATTATTGTCAACTGCGACGAGGGACAAGCCGCCGTCATGGGATTGCTTGAAAATCTTCAGCGTGAGGATTTGAACATATTTGAGGAAGCGGAGGGAATCAGAAAGCTGATAGTCGCCTACGGCATGACACAGGCGGAAGCGGCGCGCCGGCTTGGCAAAAGGCAGTCAACCATAGCGAACAAACTCCGCTTGCTAAGGCTTACAAAGGAGGAACGCGACTACATAATTCGTGCCGGACTTTCCGAACGTCACGCCCGCGCGCTTATCAGTATAGATGACGAAACGGAACGAAAGCTCGCGCTGAGCGAAGTCATAACGAGCGGGCTGAATGTCAAGCAGACGGAGCAGCTCGTAGATAAGTTCCTGAGTAATGTCAAGGCTAAAAAGGCAAAGCAGACCCAAAAAATTATTTACAAGGATATTCGTATTTTCGTCAACACAATTACGAAAGCGATAGATACTATGCGGCTCTCGGGCATTGACGCTGTTTCCGAAAAAAACGAAACCGATGATTACATAGAATACACCGTCAAAATCCCCAAAAAATTGCGCGTCAAGTGTCTCGACAGACAAGACGCGGTCAAGTGCCTCGACACGCAAGACGCGGTCGAGTGCCTCGACACGCAAGACGCGTAATC
>CAYLOD010000092.1:0-4315 GCA_964385235.1 uncultured Clostridium sp. | reverse complement strand
TAAATACCGTGAGCACGGTATCCCGCTTGACGCTGTGTATCTTGATATTGATTATATGGAAGGATACAAGGACTTCACCGTGGATACAGACGCTTTCCCCGATTTCAAGGAATTTGTCGCGGAAATGCGCGGTGAGGGCGTTCACCTTGTTCCCATAATCGACGCGGCTGTTAAGATCGAGGATGGATATGACGTCTATGTCGAGGGTATCCGTGACAATCATTTCTGTAAAACCGCAGACGGAAGCGATTTCGTCGCTGGAGTATGGCCGGGGAAGACACATTTGCCTGATTTTTTGAACAGCAATACCCGCAAGTGGTTCGGTGACAAGTATAAAACACTCCTTGACTGCGGAATAGAGGGCTTCTGGAATGATATGAACGAGCCCGCGATATTTTACAGCGACAAGGGGCTCAAGGCGGCTATCAGGGCCGCCGCTGATGCTGAGGACAAGGAGCTTGACCTGAAATCATTCTTTGAGCTTAATTCTAAGCTTATGGGGCTCTCAAACAGTATGGAGGATTATTCCTCATTCTATCATAATATGGACGGCAAGATTCTGCGCCATGATATTGTCCATAATATATATGGCTTTAATATGACGCGTGCGGCGGGTGAAGCTTTCACACGTCTGGAACCTGACAAGAGAATCCTCCTGTTCTCGCGTTCATCATATATAGGTATGCACCGCTACAGCGGCATATGGACGGGAGATAACCAGTCATGGTGGTCACATCTTCTGCTCAATATAAAGATGATGCCGTCGCTGAATATGTGCGGCTTCCTGTATGCAGGTGCGGATATAGGCGGCTTCGGCAATGACTGTACGAGGGATCTGCTCCTGAGATGGCTTGCGTTCGGTATATTTACACCTCTTATGAGAAATCATTCGGCGCTCGGTACGAGAGCGCAGGAGTGCTATAATTTCGGAGATACAGAGGATTTCAAGAATATTATCTCTATCAGATACAGCATGATACCGTATATTTACAGCGAGTATATAAAGGCGGCTCTTGCGGACAGAATGATGTTCAGACCGCTTGCGTTCGACTATCCCGATGATATATTTGCCTCGACTGTAGAGGATCAGCTCATGTTCGGCGACGGGCTTATGCTTACCCCTGTATATACACAAAACGCAAGGGGAAGATATGTATATCTGCCTGAGGATATGCTGTATATAAAGTTCACAACGCCCACACAGAGAAAATACGCGCTTCTTCCAAAGGGCAACCATTATATTGACGTTAAAGTAAACGAGGTTCCTCTCTTTATGAGAAAGAATAAGCTCCTGCCGCTCTGCAGACCTACAGACCGCACCGATTATATTGATGAGTCGCGCTTCGAGATAATCGCCTACACAGATGAGCCATGTGAATACGTTTTATATGACGACGACGGATATACCACCGATTATGATAAGCCCGAGCATTTCAGTTCTATCGCGATCAGAAATGATAACGGTAAGCTGGTTGCTTCCTCACAGAAAACAATAGTTAAAGTTTCTTTGTTTAACTGACAGGTGTATTATGCCCAAAAAGCTGTTGATTTTAATAATAGCCGTGATATTTTTTCTTAAACCTAATGTTGTTTCAGCCGGTTATGATTGCCTTGAAGTCTATAACATCTCGTCCGCCTCTGACGGGGCGGAGCGCAAAATAATCGACGCGCTTGAAGCATATGAAACAACAGTCGATATAAGCGAATATGATATAACAAAGGACGAGGCAAATGATCTGGTATCAAGGATAATCGAGGAAAACGCTCAATTATTTTTTGTTGACAGAGAGTATATTTTGTCCTATAGTGAAGCTACGGATCATGTGCTGTCAATAACCTTTTCACTGCTATACAGCGGCCCGGAGCTTGATATAAAGATGAATGATTTCAATTCCCGAATAAGCATGATATTGGATAATATCGAGGACACCGGGGACGAGCTTGAAATAATTCACTCCTGCCACGATTATATTGTTAAGAACTACAGCTATGACGAAACGTTGGGAAGCTCCGACGCATATAACATGCTCCTGACGGAGAAGGGTACCTGTATGGCATATACGGCTCTGTACGGATATATTTTAAGGCAATACGGCATAGAATCTACCGTTGTCAAAAGCGATGAACTGAATCATATTTGGAACGCGGTTTACCTCAACGGAGAATATTACAATGCCGACGTCACATGGGATGACCCTATCGGAGGAAACAACCTTATAATAAGTCATAAGTACCTTTTAAAAAGCGATGAGTATTTTAACGCACACGATCACGAGGGCAGACGTTCCCCCGTAAGCTGTTCAAGTACTCTTTATGATGATTACAGATGGGGCGATGAAGGGTTAAATCTTGAAATAAACAATGTTAAAAAACTGTCTGTAATTTTGCCGGCAGTTCTCCCCTCTGTTTTTATTTTACTGCTGACGGACATAATAGTACTCGCCGCTGTATCAATATATACGAAAAAGCGAAAAAGGCATATAAACCGAGTTAATAATTTTTATCCGCCGGATTATTAGCTCATATTATGATTAAAAAGCCTTTTTGCAGGCTTTTAACCGGCTGTACCGCGGCGGTGAAAGCAATTATTGAAAATTTTATATAATTGACCGCTTTGAATAAACAAGGCGGTCAATTATATGCTCACGGGACTGCAATAATTCAGCTTATATCCTGAAAGCTGTAATTCCGAAAATGAAACGCCATAAGCCATAAAAATAAAAACCTCTCAACCATAACAGTCAAGAGGTCAAAAAATGGAGCTTGTGATCTGACTCGAACAGACGACCTGCTCATTACGAATGAGCTGCACTACCGACTGTGCTACACAAGCACACCAGATAGTATAGAGATTATATCATAAACATCTCACATATGTCAAGTTTTTATTGTAAAGATTGTTTCAAGCAGTTCCGTAAGAATTTACCGAAATAAATAATTTAAAAGAATTTTTTAAAATCACTTGCAAGCAGAATAAAATTATGATATAATACTAAAGCATTTGAAGCTGTCGCCCTGCGACAGGTTTCAAAGCTCGCCCGTGTGGCGAACTATGAAACGGACAGTCCTCTGCATAATATAATGACGGGTCAAGCCCCTTATTGAATAAAGTGTACGAATGTCTTTAATAACAGGAGGAAAATAAAATGGACGCACTTAAAACAATCGCAGCTTCTTCGCTCAAGGCGGAGAAACCCGAGTTTAATATTGGCGATACGATAAGAGTCGGCGTTAATATTCGCGAGGGTGAAAAGGAAAGGATCCAGATGTTCGAGGGAACAGTTATCGCCAAGAAAGGCAGCGGCGTATCTGAAACCTTTACCGTCAGACGCGTTTCCTACGGCGTCGGCGTCGAAAGAGTATTTCCGATCCACTCACCCAACGTTGCAAGCGTAGAGATCATCAGACGCGGCCGTGTACGCAGAAGTAAGCTCTACTACCTCAGAGACAGAGTCGGTAAGGCTTCTAAGGTCAAGGAACAAATCAGATAAAGCAGGTGCGGGGGACTTTACGTTCCCTTTTTTGCTATTTTCATAATTCCGTCGCGATATTTAAACGCAGTTTATATGAAACCTGCTCAGACTGCTCTTAAACCGGACAGGAATTATAATTATTACTATTTTATGCCGCGCTTGCGGCAAAGGGAGGTCTTTTTTTTGTCGGAAGAAATTAAAAAGACGGAGAGCACCGCTCCCGAATCGGATGAGAAATCCTCTGATACAGAGGATTTTAAACAGGTCAGTGAAATCACATCTCCCGAAAACAAGGCGGAAGCTACAGAAGAAACAAAAGAAGATAAAGAAGTTAAAGACGATAAAAAAGATGCGGAAGATAAAGAAGTTAAAGACGATAAAGCAAATGAAGATGACGAGCCCGACGACGATGAAATTAACGTTCCCTCTTATGGCATGGTGAACACGATCTTCGAGTGGGTACAGCCGCTTCTTGTCGCGTTAGTGTGCGTAACTATGCTTCTGACCTTTGTTTTCAGACAGGTCACGGTTTCCGGCGAATCAATGCAAAATACCCTCCAAAATAACGACAGACTGATAATAAGCGGATTGTTCTATGAGCCGCAGGTCGGTGATATTGTCGTTATAAGCCACGGACAGAAGTATTCCTCGTCGCTGATAAAGCGTGTCATAGCAACCGAAGGTCAGACGCTGTCTATAGACTTTGATACGGGTGATGTTGTCGTAGACGGCATACTCCTTGACGAGCCGTATACCTACGGTGAAACCAAACGCTTGACGCAAAGCCCTATGGAGGTTCCGGAGGTTATACCGGAGGGATATGTCTATGTAATGGGCGATCA
>CAYLOD010000091.1:0-5323 GCA_964385235.1 uncultured Clostridium sp. | reverse complement strand
ATTAGCGCACGGCAGTTCATTGGTAACTTCGCGTCTACGCGGCAATAAGCGTCCCTTGCCGACGTCGAGCGAACGCAAGCGAGCGATTCCGCGTCTTGCGTGTCGAGGCACTCGACCGCGCAGGAAGTCAGTATTTGATTAGCGCACGGCAGTCCATTGGTAACTTCGTCCCCACGCGGCAATAAGCGTCCCTTGCCGACGTCGAGCGAGCGCAAGCGAGCGATTCCGCGTCTTGCGTGTCGAGGCACTCGACCGCGTCTTGTGTGTCGAGGCACTCGACCGCGTCTTGTGTGTCGAGGCACTCGACCGCGTCTTGCGTGTCGAGGCACTCGACCGCGTCTTGTGTGTCGAGGAACTCGACCGGGTTAAAGAGAGGAGAATGTGTTATGAAATATACAGAAAAAGAGGTTCTTCAGTTTATTGAGGAGAATGACATAAAATTTGTCAGACTTATGTTTTTTGATATTTTCGGAACGACAAAGAATATTTCAATAATGGCTGAAAGGCTGCCGGAGGTGTTTCAAAAGGGTGTAGCGATAAACGCCTCGTCTGTCGGCGGTTTTGAGGGTGTTGAAACGGAGCTTGTCCTCGTACCCGACCCCTCGACGCTTGCCATTCTCCCGTGGAGGCCGCAGCACGAAGGTGTAGTAAGGCTTTTCTGCGATATTACATATCAGAACGGCACTCCCTTTGAGGGCGACGTGCGCGCCGTACTCAGAAAAGCGGTCGAACGTTCCGCGTCGCTCGGATTGACCTGCAATATTGACCTTGAGTGCGAATTTTATCTCTTTTTGACGGACGACAACGGCAACCCGACAAAGTTCCCCTACGATAACGCAGGCTACCTCGATATAGCGCCGCTTGACAGAGGCGAAAATGTCCGCAGACAGATATGCTTCACGCTTGAACAGATGGATATGGTACCGCTTTCATCTCATCACGAGAGAGGTCCCGGACAGAACGAGATAGACTTCATGTACTCAACGCCGCTTGTGGCTGCGGATAACTTCTCAATGTTCAAGGCGATGGTCAAAACCATAGCAAACTCAAACGGACTTTTCGCGTCGTTTATGCCCAAGCCTATTGACGGCAAAAGCGGGAACAGTATGCACATAAACGTCATAATCGAGAAATACGGATATAACATATTTAAAAGGAAAAACGGAGAGCTGAATATTACCGCTGCGAGCTTTATCGCGGGCGTACTCAAAAGACTTCCGGAGATAACGGCGTTTCTCAATCCCATTGTAAACTCATATAAGCGTTTTGGCAGCGATTTGAGCGGCTATGGAGCGGGCTGGTCATACGGTATCCGAAAGGAGGCGCTCAGGGTGATTTCCTCCGAGCGCGATAACGCCAAGCTTCAGCTCACGTCGCCCGACCCTGTATGCAACCCGTACCTTGCTTTCGCGCTCATTATAAACGCGGGGCTTGACGGAGTAGAGGGGAGGGAGGAGCTTTGCCCGCCGTCCGCCGCGGGTACGGGAAAAGCTCTCCCGGATACGCTTGCGGCCGCCGTTGACGCCGCGGGGAACAGCGAATTTGTAAAGGCTGTTATCCCCGGAATGCTTCTTGAAAGCTATATAAGCAATAAAATGAACGAGATCGGCGTTTGCGCGAGGAGCGACGAGAAAAGACAGGCGATTGATAACAAATATTTTAAAATTCTGTAAAAATTATTTCGTTTTGGACTTGATAGAATTATCAGGATTTTGTACAATAGGTACAATAGATAGAAAGGGTGTCGGCACTTGGACTGTGTTCTTCTTGTTTCAAAATCAGAGAAGAGTACCGATTCTTTATCAGGTCTGTTGAGGGACTCATTCAGCCCCGCCGTTCTTGACGTCGTCAAAAGCGGAGCCGAGGCGCGGCGTATGATGCTGCAAAAGGATTATGACTTTATCTTTATCAACTCGCCGCTTCCCGACGAATTCGGAGACGGACTCGCTATATACGCGGCTGAGAATATGCGGGCGGGTGTGATCCTGCTGGTAAAGGCGGAGCTGGAGGACGAGGCGGAGAGCAAAACCGGGGATTACGGCGTTTTTGTACTGCCTAAGCCGCTCAGCAAATACCTGATGTTTAAGTCGATAAAGCTCCTTGAGGTCGCGAGGCGCCGCCTTGAGGGAGTACGCAATGAAAATATAAGGCTTCATAAGAAGATAGAAGATATAAGAACCATCAACAGGGCGAAGTATGTGCTTATGGAGTATCTCTCTATGAGCGAGCCGCAGGCGCACAGGTATCTTGAGCGTCAGGCAATGAACCAGAGGCTGACAAAGGTCGAGGTCGCAAAGAGAATCCTGAGTACATATGAGAATTAGGATTATAATGTAAGTAATATCGCTTTAGTTAAAAATAATTGAAAGGAATGGTCGAGGAAATGGAGCAAAAGGCATACCTTACCTTGGAAAACGGAGATGTTTTTGAGGGCTGTTCTTTCGGGGCCCAAACCGAAGCTACGGGAGAGCTTGTATTTACGACCGCTATGACAGGTTATCTCGAAACACTTACAGACCCCAGTTATTACGGTCAGATCGTCTGCCAGACTTTCCCGCTTATCGGGAACTATGGAGTCATCAGCGCTGATTTTGAAAGCAAAAAGCCCGCTTTGAAGGCTTATATCGTAAGAGAATGGTGTCAGCAGCCCTCAAACTTCAGATGTGAGGGACGGCTCGACACTTTTTTAAAGGAAGCGGGCATACCCGCTTTATACGGGATAGATACACGGCTCCTGACCAAGACAGTCCGCGAATACGGCGTTATGAACGCGCGTATTTCGTTCGGGAGAGTGCCCGAAAGCGTTATAGAAAGCGAGATAAAGCCATATAAGATAGTCAATGCCGTCAAGTCCGTGACCTGCTCCGAGGCAAAGACTTTCAAGGCTGACAACGAGAGGTACAGAGTAGTCCTTTGGGATATAGGCGCGAAGAACAACATAAGACGCGAGCTTGTAAAGCGCGGCTGTACGGTCACTGTCGTTCCCGCGACGGCGACGGCGGAGGAGATCAAGGCGTTTGAACCCGACGGGATAATGCTTTCCAACGGCCCCGGCGACCCGGAGGAAAACGTTGAAATGATAGAGGAGCTCAGAAAGCTCTGCGCCGAAAAGATACCGACGTTCGGCATTTGTCTGGGACATCAGGTGCTCGCGATCTCTCAGGGCGCGAGGACGGAAAAGCTTAAGTACGGTCACCGCGGAGCGAACCAGCCCGCCGTCGAGGTTGGTACGGGCAGAGTATATATCACAAGTCAGAACCACGGCTACGCGGTCATAGGCTCGTCACTGCCCGCGAACGCGAGGGAGAGCTTTATAAACGCTAACGACGGAACCTGCGAGGGCGTACAGTATACGGATATGCCCGCGTTTTCGGTGCAGTTCCACCCGGAGGCTTGCGGAGGTCCTAGGGATACGGCATTCCTTTTCGACAGATTTATAGATATGCTCAAGGAGGGAAAATGATATGCCTAAGGATAAAAGCATAAAGAGGGTAATGGTTATCGGCTCAGGACCTATCGTAATAGGACAGGCCGCCGAGTTTGACTATGCGGGAACACAGGCGTGCCGCGCCCTTAAAGAGGAAGGGCTTGAGGTTATACTTATAAACTCGAACCCCGCTACTATCATGACGGACAAGGCTATGGCGGATAAGATATACATAGAGCCGCTAACACTTAAAACAGTCAAAAGAATAATTAAAAAGGAAAAACCCGACAGCCTGCTCTCGACGCTCGGCGGTCAGACGGGGCTTACGCTTTCAATGCAGCTCGCCAAGGAGGGTTTTCTTGAGAAGAACGGTGTAAAGCTGCTCGGCGCGAATCCCGAAACTATAGATAAGGCTGAGGACAGACAGATGTTCAAGGATACAATGGTGTCTATCGGTCAGCCCGTTATCCCCTCTACTGTCGTAAACGACGTGCAGTCCGCCGTGGATTTTGCAAATGAAACAGGCTATCCCGTCATTATACGCCCCGCGTTTACACTCGGCGGCACGGGCGGCGGCATTGTGTCGAACGAGGATGAACTGCGGGAAATAACGTCAAACGGTCTTGAGCTTTCACCTATTACACAGGTGCTTGTCGAAAAGTGCATAGCGGGCTGGAAGGAAATCGAGTTCGAGGTCATGCGCGACAAGAAAGGAAACGTTATCACGGTCTGCTCCATGGAGAACTTTGACCCTGTCGGCGTCCACACGGGCGACAGCATAGTTATCGCGCCTACCGTGACGCTTGCCGACAAGGAGTATCAGATGCTGCGCTCAGCCGCGCTCAATATAATATCCGCTCTCGGCGTTGAGGGCGGTTGCAACTGCCAGTTTGCGCTTAACCCGGAATCCTCCGAATATGCCGTAATCGAGGTTAATCCGAGAGTTTCGCGCTCCTCGGCGCTCGCGTCAAAGGCTACGGGCTATCCGATAGCAAAGGTCGCGGCAAAGCTCGCGATCGGATATACTCTCGACGAGATAAAAAATGCCGTTACGGGTACTACATACGCCTGCTTCGAGCCGGCGCTCGACTATGTTGTTGTAAAATTCCCGAAATGGCCTTTTGATAAATTCGTATACGCAAAGCGTACGCTCGGTACGCAGATGAAAGCGACAGGCGAGGTAATGGCTATCGCTCCGACATTTGAACAGGCTGTCATGAAGGCTGTACGCGGAGCGGAGATAAGTCACGATACTTTGGACAGCCCAAAGTTTGAGGCTCTGACAACGGAGGAGATAAGGGACAGGCTTCACGTCTGCGACGATGAGCGCGCGTTCTGCGTCTATGAGGCTCTCAAGCGGGGTATCTCCGTTGATGAAATACACGAGATAACGCTCATAGACGAATGGTTCCTTTATAAGCTGCAAAATCTTGTTGACTGCGCGGCTGAGCTTAAAAAGGGAGAGCTTCCGGACGAGCTTTATGTCAGGGCGAATAACCTCGGATTCCTCGACAGGACTATCGAGAAGTTTACAGGCAAAATATCGTGAAGCCCCTTACCCCCGTATACAAGATGGTTGATACTTGCGCCGCGGAATTTAAGGCTGAAACGCCGTACTTCTACTCAACCTTTGATAAGGATAACGAGGCGGAGGCGTTCATCAGGGAGCGCGGCAGCGACAGAAAGACTGTTATCGTTTTCGGTTCGGGTCCCATAAGGATAGGTCAGGGCATCGAGTTTGACTACGCGTCCGTTCACTGCGTATGGGCGCTCAAGGAGGCGGGCTTTGACGTCGTTATCGTCAACAATAACCCCGAAACAGTTTCCACAGACTTTGATACGGCGGACAGGCTGTACTTTGAGCCGCTCACAAACGAGGACGTAATGGGCATAATA
>CAYLOD010000090.1:0-5563 GCA_964385235.1 uncultured Clostridium sp. | reverse complement strand
TGTTATCTGCAATAATTATTCAACGCGGCAAACGCGGCATAACAGACCGCGGTTACTTCTTGATTAAGCAATACATTTTTTCACGGACCGAACGACTAAAAATAAGCGGAGGAAAGTTCTCTGTTTAGGGAACTTTCCTCCGCTTTATTCTATCGGGATATATGTTCAACGCAAATCCCGGCCGCCTTAACCGTTAAATTCAAGATTTAAAGCTATTTACCTATAATACTCTTAAATCTATTCGCAAGGGATTCGGCGTCAAGACCGTATTCGGCAATCAGCCTGACCGCCGGCCCCGAATGGCCGAAGCTGTCATTTACACCGATTCTTGTTACAGGGACGGGACATTCCTCACATACGACAGACGCGACGGCTTCACCAAGACCGCCTATGATGTTGTGTTCCTCGACAGTGATGATCCTGCCTGTTTCCTTAGCCGCCCTGATTATGAGCTCTCTGTCAATCGGCTTTATGGTGTGCATATTGATAAGCCTTGCGTGGATACCCTCAGCTTCAAGAGCCTTGACCGCCTTGAGCGATTCATAAACAACAAGACCTGTCGCTATTACTGTGACGTCGCCGCCCTCGTGGAGAGTGACGCCCCTGCCTATTTCAAATTTATAGCTGTCGGAATTGTTAAAGCTCTCTATCGCAAGTCTGCCGAGCCTTATGTATACGGGGCCTTTATATTCATATGCCGCCTTTGTCGCCGCAATCATTTCATAGTGATCGGCGGGGTTGAGGATAACCATGCCCGGAATAGCCCTCATAAGAGCAATATCCTCGAGGCACTGGTGGGTCGCTCCGTCCTCACCGACGGATATTCCGGCGTGTGAGCCGGCGATTTTTACATTTAACGCGGGATATGCCACTGTATTCCTGATCTGCTCATATGCGCGTCCTGCCGCGAACATCGCCAAGGACGCCGCAAAGGGAACCTTGCCCGAGGCGGCAAGACCTGCCGCTACTCCAATCATATTGCACTCCGCTATACCGCATTCAATAAAGCGGTCGGGATATTCACGCGCGAAAATTTCCGTCTTGGTCGCAGCTGAAAGATCCGCGTCAAGAACGACTATATCATCATGTGTCTTTGCAAGCTCGCAAAGAGCCTTTCCGAAGCTCTCTCTCGTTGCCGCTTTTACACTCTCCGCCATTTTATGACCATTCCTTTCAAATATTTAAAGAAGCAAAAGTTATATATCAGCGAGCCCGGCTTCCAAGACCTTCTGCTGCTCCTTAAGCTCATTCATGGCGAGCACGTACTGTTCAGTGTTCGGAGCCTTGCCATGCCAACCGACCTGCCCCTCCATATAGGAAACGCCCTTACCCTTGACTGTCGCTGCGATTATGACTGTAGGTCTGCCCTTGACAGTCCTCGCCTTTTGAAAAGCATCTTCAATTTGATCAAAGCAATGTCCGTTGATTTTAATAACCTCAAAGCCAAAGCTTCCGAACTTCTCGTCGAGCGGTTCAAGACCCGCGACGTCGCTTACTTTGCCGTCAATCTGCAAGCCGTTGTAGTCAACGATATAGCAAAGGTTGTCAAGCTTGTAATGAGCCGCAAACATGGCGGACTCCCAAACCTGCCCCTCCTCGCACTCACCGTCGCCGAGCATGGCGTAAACACGATATGATGCGTTGTCGAGCTTAGCCGCCAAAGCCATTCCGCAGGCAGCGGAAACGCCCTGTCCGAGTGAGCCCGAACTCATATCAACACCGGGAGTACCCTTCATATCAGGGTGTCCCTGAAGCATCGATCCGATATGGCGGAGAGATTTCAACTCATTTTCCGGGAAAAAACCCCTGAGCGCTAACGCAGCGTAAAGCCCCGGGCAACAATGCCCCTTAGAGAGAACGAACCTGTCCCTGTCCGCCCATTCATGGTTTCGAGGGTCAATGTTAAGCTCCTTAAAGTATAGATATGTAAAGATTTCGGCCGCGGAAAGTGAACCGCCCGGATGACCGGACTTTGCATTATAGACGCCCTCTATTATAAGCTGACGTACCTTATTTGCAGTAACCTTTAAAGCTGCTTTTTCCCTTTTGTTCATTTACTATATTCCTCCCGTATAATGAATAAGAGATATATTAAACCTCCCGCTGCGGAAGCTTTTTCTGATTAACTATCTGTTTAACTATCTGTCGCTTTTGGGAGCGATTCGTCTGCCTGAATGTCCGTTCCCGTTATACGGACGTGTGGAACTGTTAAATTCAGCTAAGAACAAGCCCAGATCCTCCGGATCGTCATTCTTTTTTTCTCTTTTCGCGGGCGGAACGGATTTCTTAGCGGCCTTGGCGTATGCCAGTTTTTTGCGGCGAACCATCATAAACACGATAAAGCCAATCCCCGCCGCTCCCAAAACAATAAAAATGATACCTATAACAAGGAGCCATTCACCGCTGCCGACATATCCTCCCTCTTTAAAGTCCTTAAAACTGCCGCCCTTGGGATTATTTTTGTCCTTTTGCGAGGGACTTGAGTTATTTCCGTCGTTTTGCGAATTTATTGCCGCCTGAGCCTCGCTTTGCAGCTCCAGCCAGTCCT
This sequence comes from uncultured Clostridium sp., assembly GCA_964385235.1. GTDB lineage: Bacteria > Bacillota > Clostridia > Oscillospirales > Acutalibacteraceae > Pseudoruminococcus. The sequence goes on along the minus strand of CAYLOD010000090.1, from coordinate 3,015 downwards.
CTGACGTCATTCCGTCAGACTGCATAGAGGATTCCGTATCGGAATAATCGTAATAATCATTCTCCGCGTAAGCGGCAAGAGGCACCGACATCATGACCGCAAACACTGCCGATATAAGAAATGCTTTAATTCTTAAAGTCTTTAATTTCATACAGCTGTTCAACTCTCTCCGAATAAGCCGGCAAAAGATCAGGGCATCATAAACAAGTGATACCAATCTATATATTATCACAATCGGCAAAAAAAATACAGTGCATATGCGAAAAAACCGAAAATTCCCACGATTTCAACAAATTCTCGTAATAAAAACTATGACAATATACAAATTGAACAGTCAAGCTTCATAACGCTTAACACTTTAACAAAACATTACCTGAACGTAAAATCAAGGGAACGACAGCGTCAGACACCGTATAATCCGGCATACACAGAATGCTCCTTTGCACAATATAGCACGGTCGATATGCCGTTTACAAGGCCCCGCGCCGTCGGGGGTAAGTTCCTCGTTAAAAATGGCAAAAAATTACTGCGAGTATACCCGCAGTAATCGTCACGCTGTGCTTACTCGACTTTTGAAAACATATCCTTGCCTACGCCGCATACAGGGCATACCCAGTCGTCGGGAAGATCCTCAAACGCCGTCCCCGGCGCGATGCCGTTATCGGGATCACCGACGGCGGGGTCATATTCCCACGCGCAGGCGTCGCATACATATTTATCCATGGCAATTCTCCTTTCTTAATCTGTTTTACAATATTATTATCGTATTTTAAGCTTTAAATGTCAATTTATTTTTTATTATTGAGAAGAAATTTATTTTTGAGAATAAGGCTCAGATGTTTCCGACGGTGGAAAAATATCCTGTTCAAAGTCGGAGAGCTTATTGGTTATGCCGTTTACGGCATCCGTTATCGTGTCGCGGTATCGCGAGGCAAGGTGGTAGCCGAGCAGTGCCAGAGAAACGGTTAAAGCCGCTACCAGTATTATTACAAGTATTGAAGTGATCAGCCTTTTGGGGCTGTGAGGTTTTACTTTGTGCATATTCTCACCCGCGTTTCTTTATCAGGATATAGTATAACATATCTTCTCAGATTTTGCGACAGTAAAATATGCCGGTTTTTATAATTGTGATTTCAAGCTGAAGTGAAAAATTTCTTAAAATATATTGACAAGGAATTATTTCGGTGTTATAATCTATAACGCACTGCTGGGATATGATATTGTGCAAAATTCGGGGCATTAGCTCAGTTGGTTAGAGCTACCGGCTCATAACCGGTCGGTCCGGGGTTCGAGTCCCTGATGCCCCACCATAAGCTTTCGGCACAAGCCGAGGGCTTTTTGTATTTTTGAGTTTTTAAATATTTGCGGCCGAAGCTCAGGCAATATATCCCATATTATGAGGCGCGGGATCCGAAGGGGGACATATTGCCCAAGTTATAACCAAACAGAAAGGAAAAATTACAATGTCAGAGGAAAATAAAAAGATTTTTACAGTAAATCCAAAAGGCAGGAAAATAAAAACCATTGTGATCGCGTGTGTCATTGTTGTCGTCTTAGCGGTCATCGGCTTTTCATCGGTATGTATAGTGCCCGCCGGTCACAAGGGCGTGACTTTAAATATGGGCGCTGTTACGGGAGCGATCATGAACGAGGGTGTCAACCTTAAGATTCCCTTTGTACAGACCGCTGAAATAATTGATGTCCGTGTTAAGAAATATGAGTCCACAGACAATTCCTCCGCGAGTAAAGACCTGCAGACAATTAAAAGCTCTATCGCGGTAAACTACCGTGTGGATCAGGATCATGTTGCCGATCTCTATCAAAAAATCGGTTTAAGTTATGAATCTACAGTTATAAGTCCCGCAATCTCCGAATGTATCAAGTCCGTTACATCGAGATATACAGCGGAGGAGCTTATCACGAAGCGCACAGAAGTATCCGCGGAAATGAAGGACTTTTTACAGGAAAAGCTCAAGGAAAAGTACATATTGATAGACAGCTTCAACATTGTGAACTTTGAGTTCAGCGACGCGTTTAACACTGCCATTGAGGAAAAGCAGATCGCCGAGCAAAACGCCCTCAAGGCGAAGTATGACCTTGAGAGAATAAAAACGGAGGCAGATCAGGCAGTCACCAAAGCGAAGGGCGAGGCGGAAGCGATGAAGCTCAAAAACGAGCAGATCTCACAGAATATAATTTACCTTGAGTTTATTGAAAAGTGGGACGGCAAAATGCCGACGTATTACGGCTCGGACAATCTCCTTTTAGGGCTTGATATGGACAACGCCAAAGGCACGGAATCGTCCGGCAGCAGTAAAGCGTCGGAATAATGCAAACGCGTAACGGCTGACGAGCGGGGCATATTATGTATCGGAACGGCGAACCGTTCCGATATGACTTATTTTAGCATAGAATGAAAATTGTCAAGCAGGTTTTCGACCGCGTTGACAGCGTGTGCCGCCTTTTTCTTAGTTTTTTTCGGGTTTTTCATCATTTGGCTTCCCACATATCCGACGACAGCGCCCGCGATAAGACCCGCGCCGACGCCCTTGACAACGTTCATTGTATTTCTAACCATATCAATATACCTCCAAGTTAACATTAATAATTTTAACGTATACAACGTATACATAGCTTTCCCACCATTTCACAAAATATGCGGCAGGGTACCCCTGCGGGCAAGACGCGAAGTCGTTTTTCGCCGTGTGGCGAAAAAACTTCGACATTGACAGGGTTTGTTTGTGTGCCGCGCAGGAAGTCAGTGCTTGATTAGCACACGGCAGTTCATTGGTAACTTCGTACCTGCGCGGCAATAAACTTCTCTTGCCGACGTCGAGCGAACGCAGTGAGCGATTACGCGTCCTGCCTGCGGGGGCTGCCCGCAGCGTCCTGCCTGCGGGGGCTGCCCGCAGCGAAGTCGTTTTTCGCCGTACGGCGAAAAACTTCGACACTGACAGGGCTTGTTTGTGTGCCGCGCAGGAAGTCAGTGCTTGATTAGCACACGGCAGTTCATTG
>CAYLOD010000089.1:0-5796 GCA_964385235.1 uncultured Clostridium sp. | reverse complement strand
CGCACGGCAGTTCATTGGTAAATTCATATCTGCGCGGCAATAAGCTTCTCCTATCAACGTCGAGCGAGCGCAAGCGAGCGATTACGCGTCTTGCGTGTCGAGGCACTCGACCGCGTCTTGCGTGTCGAGGCACTCGACCGCGACTTGCCCGCAGTTGACTTTTTTGTGGGAAGTGTATTATAATAAAGTGTGTAAATTCCGTTTTTTGGGAGTTGTGTGAATGGAACTTAATAAAAAAAATGTTAAAACATTGATTTTAATTATAGCGGCGGCAATACTGATATTTTTGGGATTTCAGAATATGAATATTGTATTCGACTTCCTTGGCTGGATCCTGTCGATTTTTACACCACTGCTTATAGGACTTGCGTTTGCGTTTGTGTTTAATGTTCCATTAAAATTCTTTGAGAGAAAGATATTCACACGAAAGGACGGTACTCATAGAGGGGGAAAAGCCCGCCGTCCCGTGTCGCTGATGCTTTCGGTTTTGCTTGTGCTGGGCATCATCACGGCAATTATGTTTCTGGTCATACCCGAGCTGATAAACAGCCTTGTACTGCTTGTACAAAACCTGCCCGACGCAGTTATGCGTTTTCAGGAATGGATAGAGTGGCTTATGGATGAAAATCCGAAGATAAGGGATTTTTTCCTGAGTACGAACATAAACTGGGACGAGATAACGAACAATTTGCTCGGCTGGGTTCAGGACCTTTCCATAAACTTTGTGGGGCAGGCATTTGAAATAGTTGTCAGCACAATAAGCTTTATAGTAAATATATGTCTTGGATTTATCATTTCGATTTACTTTCTCGCGCAAAAGGAAAAGCTCTCGTCACAGTTCAAAAAGCTTACATACGCGTTTCTGCCGGTGAAAAAGGCAGACGCAGTTGTTTCTATATTCAAGCTCACGAGCGAAACGTTCTCGCGTTCGGTATCATGCTCGATGATAGAGTGTTCTATCCTCGCGACTATCACAATGGTATCGATGACTATATTCGGCTTCCCATATGCCATAATGGTCGGATGTATAATCGGCGTTATGGCGCTCATACCTATGTTCGGCGTAACGATAGGCATCATTATCGGCGCACTTTTAATACTGACTGTAAGCCCTATGAAGGCGATATGGTTTGTCGTAATGATGATAATTATTCAGCAGATAGAGGGAAACCTTATCTACCCGAGAGTAGCAAGCTCGACAGTGGGACTTCCGTCGCTGTGGGTCATGACGGCTATAATCGTCGGAGGCAGAATGTTCGGATTTGTCGGTATGCTTGTGTCTGTTCCGATAACATCCGTGATCTATACGATATTAAGACGCGTTGTCAATACACGGCTGCGGAAAAAGAAAATTTCAGAAAATAAATTCGGCGCGCCAAGAGTTCTCATAACGACGCCGCTCGGCAAAGCAGGCTCTCAGCATAAGGGCGGGAAGTCCGGTGACGGCAAAGCCGAAGGCACAAAAAAAGCCGCGATCTACCGCATTAAAAAAGCCGAATCAGTCAAAAAAACAAAATAAGGAGGATACTGCCATGCTTCCCGAGGTTGACCTGTCAAAAAGAATTGAGAAATCAAAATACCGTGAAAAAATAAAGCCTATGAAAGCCGAGCTTGAGCTTTTGCAGAGAACTATACAAAAGTATAAGCTTTCTGTGATAATCCTGATAGACGGCTGGGAGGCGTCGGGCAAGGGAAAGGCGATAAAGAGAATAATCGAGCCCTTAGACCCCAGAAACTTTGAAGTTTTCACAAGCACTCCACCGACCGAGGTCGACAGACGCTACCCGTTTTTAAAGCGTTATTGGGAGCAGACGCCCGCCGTGGGTAAAATACTTATCCTTGACAAAAGCTGGTACAGGGATATATACAGCGATGTGTACAACGGCGGTCTCAGCGAACAGGAGTATCAGAGCAGAATAGAAAGCGTCAACACATTTGAAAGACAGCTTGTGGACAACAAAACGCTAATTCTGAAGTTTTTCCTGCATATCAGCAAAAAGGAACAGGCGCAGCGCTTTGAAGAACTGTCGTCCGACAAAAGCACTTTGTGGCGCGTCAGGAAAAAGGACTTAAAGGAAAACGAAAATTACCGCAAATATTATAAAAAAATAGACAGCCTGCTTTTGAGCACCAATACTCCGTACGCGCGCTGGAATGTGGTTTCCGCGGAGCAGAGCGAACAGGCGGCGCTCGAGATTTACGAGGTGCTGCTGTATCAGATAAAGAGAGCGGTCGAGTGCGCCAAGGCGGGCGAACCGCTTTATGACAAGTATGAGGTCGACAACGAGCGGGGACTTCACCCGGGCATTATTGTCAAGCCCGCTCAAACAGGCTATCCCGTTTTGAAAAATATAGATCTGTCGTTAAGCCTTGATAAGACCGAGTACAGCAAGCGTCTTGACAAGCTTCAATCCCGCCTGTCCTATCTCCACGGCATACTTTATCAGAGGAAGATGCCCGTTATCATAATGTACGAGGGCTGGGACGCCGCGGGCAAGGGCGGAAATATCAAGAGGCTGAGCGAGGCTCTCGACCCGAGAGGCTACAGCGTCAACCCGATCGCCGCGCCCGACAAGGACGAGCTTGCGCATCACTATCTGTGGAGATTCTGGAAAAGGCTGCCCAAGGACGGTCATATAGCGATATTTGACAGAACATGGTACGGCAGAGTCATGGTAGAGCGGATAGAGGGATTTTGTACTGAAAGCGAATGGAAACGCGCCTATAGAGAGATAAACGAGTTTGAGGAGGAGCTTCGCCGCTGGGGTGCGGTGCTTGTGAAGTTTTGGGTAGATGTTGACAAGGACGAACAGCTCCGCCGGTTTAAAGACCGGGAGAACACCCCGAGCAAGCGCTGGAAGATTACAGACGAGGACTGGCGCAACCGTGAGAAGTGGGACCTTTACGAGGCCGCTGTTGACGAGATGTTCCGCAGGACCTCGACAGAGGCGGCAAAATGGACGGTCCTCGAGTCGAACAGCAAGCTGTACGCAAGAGTAAAGGCTCTCGAGGTCGTAGTATCGGAAATACAAAAGGGACTTGAAAAGGTCAATAATTGAAAACATTTATGCACAATGACATTTTTAATGGCGTGTCATTGTGCATTTTATTTAGCGTGTCATTAAACAGCGAATATTAACAAAATATGTACTTTACATTGTGAAATATATAATATATAATAAAATAAATATATAATTTATGAAAGAGGAGTGATAAATCTTTTATAACTTGGTCAATACATTCCCGTCTCTTAAGCGGGAGCCGCGCCTTGACGGGGCAAACTTCTTATTGAATACGCAAGCGGACTTTCAACCATTTTAAAAGCTAAAACAATGAAAACGGAGGTTATTAAATGAATGTTTTAAAAAAAGCGGCAAGTTTCGCGCTGTCGGCAGCTATGATTGCCTCTGCGTTTACGGGGCTGGGAGCTGTTGATCCCAAAGAAAGCACCGCCGATGCCGCGGAGGTGGATTACGGTCTTGCCTCAAATTCGCAGGACGGCGTTATTCTGCACTGCTGGAACTGGTCGTACAACAACATTAAAAGGTACATGAAGGATATAGCCGCGGCGGGCTATACGTCCGTTCAGACCTCTCCCGTAACTCAGCCGAAGGACTACTACTGGGAAGGCATCGCATACGGAAACGTCGGTATTCCCGACGGCACAGGCGACTCCGACCACGGCAACTGGTGGAAAGTATATCAGCCCGTAACGATGTCGATCTGTGACAACGGATATACGTGGTTCGGCACAAAGGCGGAGTTCAAGGCTATGTGCGACGAGGCCGAAAAGTACGGCGTCAGGGTCATAGTCGATATAGTCGCAAACCATATGGGCAATATACAGGGCTGGAAGATAGGCAGCGTAGAGGAGGTCATGAGTGACATTTCACCGCAGATAGGCGAGTTCTGGAATCCCGAAATGCTGACAGACTCATCATACTGGCACATAAGCACATCATATACACATACGAGCGACGGACGTTATGACGTCACTCAGGGCAATATGGGTCAGCCTGACTTAAATACGGGCGACAGCAAGGTCCAGAATATGGTGCTGAACCTTCTGAACGAATGTATCGACTGCGGCGCGGACGGTTTCCGCTTTGACGCGGCTAAGCATATTGAAACGCCCGCCGACGACCCCAAGTTCGCAAGCGACTTCTGGGATGTGGTTCTTGACGGGGCGAGAAAGCATTATATGGACGTAAACCACTATGACGGCATATACTTCTACGGCGAAGTTCTCAACCGCATAGACGACGCAAATGCTGAAGCGTATTACAGGAGTAAAATGTCAATCACAGACAACTCTACAAGCGACAATATCCGCAACAGCGTAAAGTATAAGCAGGCGGGCGGTGCGGCTCAGTCGGGCTATTGCGGCTATATCGCGGGACAGGCGGACAAAGCGGTTCTTTGGGCGGAGTCGCATGATACATATATGGGCGGCGGCTCGTCATATGACTGTACGGACATCGACATTAAAAGGACGTGGGCTATGGTCGGCTCAAGAAAGAGCGCTACGGCTCTGTTCTTTGCGCGCCCGTACTACTCAAGGTACATTCTCGCTAACGACACAACAGGCGCGAGACAATCCGACGAGGAGATACTCGCCAAGACGGACTATACACAAATGGGCGACGTCGGTTCTCTCACATGGGCCGACCCGTCAGTTGTAGCGGTAAACAGATTCCACAACTTCTTCGTAGGCAAGAGCGAGAATCTCGGATCGTCGGGAGAGATCGCCTATAATATGAGAGATACTACAGGTATCGTTATATCCAAGATGGACGGCCCCGGAGAAATAAGCCTCAGTGTCGGTATGACGGACGGAACATATACCGATCAGGTCACAGGCAACAGTTTCACCGTTTCGGGCGGTGTTCTCAAGGGTACTGTCGCGAGCGATGACGGCGTTGCGGTCATATACAATCCCGCAAAGGATTACGGCGAGGTCAATCCTCAGGAGCCGACTACGATCAAGATTTCCGCTGAAACGGAAAACGGTTCCACAACATTCTCAACTGACAGCATCGAGGTAACAATGACGGTAGAAAACGCTTCCGCTTCATACGAAACAAGCGAGGGAGCGAAGGGTACCTTCACGGGAAGCAAGACCATATCTATAGGCTCGTCTATCGCGCCGGGCGAGAGCGTTACGCTCACCATAACCGCGACAGCTTCTGACGGAACGGTAAAGACAAAGTCATATTCATATACGAAAAAAAGCAAGAGGACCGGCTATCCCGAGCTGACCGCTCCCGGCATCGTGTTTGACAACGAGGCATACGGCTGGGCTAATGTATACGCTTACGTTTATTCCGACGGACAGGGTAATAACCATGAATGGCCGGGCGTCGCCATGACGGAAGCCGATGGCGATTACTGGGTATATTATCTTGATTCAAAGTTTCAAGGTACGGTCAACGTGATATTCTCAGACGGCGCGGGTACACAGATACCGGGTGCAAACCAGCCCGGATTCGAGATGGACGTCACCGAAAAGAAGCTGTTTGTTGACGGCGCTCTCGTTGATTTGCCCGAAAACCCCGTAGAAGCGCTTGAAAATAACTCAACGATCAGCACGACAGAAATAACTCTCGGTTCGTCGGTCACAATGACAGGCAAGGCGAGCGGCGGCGCAAGCCCGTATCAGTATCGCTTTGAGCAGAAGCTCAACACAGCGTCAAGCTACACTGTGCTCAAGGATTACAGCACAACATCAACGTACACATGGAAACCTGCCAAGACAGGCACATATAATCTGTGCGTCAGGGTAAAGGATTCCAACGG
>CAYLOD010000088.1:0-6179 GCA_964385235.1 uncultured Clostridium sp. | reverse complement strand
AAGATAGCCGACGCAAAGGGCAAGACCGCCACAAAGTATTTCACCGTCAAGGTAAGCAATCCGCTTAAAAACGTATCTACGATCAGTTCAGAGTATATTATACTTGGTTCAACAATCACATTAAACGCAAAAGCTACAGGCGGCACAGCGCCGTATAAGTACCAATACTACTGCAAGCCGGAGGGCGCTTCGGGCTACACCGCGCTCACAGGCTCGGTAACTTCAACATCTTACACACACAAACCCGCGAGAGCTATTTCCTACAGCTACGCTGTAAAGATATTCGACGCAAAGGGCAAGACCGCCACAAAGTACTTCACGGTAAATGTAAGCGACTGAAAATTTCCGCTGTAGTATAAGGGCAGTATAAGAAATTTAACAGCAAAACCACCGTAAACGGTATGTTGACTGATTTACGGTGGTTTATATTTACCCGATAATGTGTTCTGATTTTTCGTTTAATTTTTCATACGGTATTTACGCCGCGGCTTTTATTCAATAAGGAGCTTGCCCTGTCAAGACGAGGCTTCTGCCCGAGAGGCGGGGCGGGACTCGGCGGGGGACATATAGTCCGGATTATATTTAGAATATATAATAGTTGATGGTGCTATATATTTTTATCCTCACTTTTATCTGCAATTCCATTGAATGTTTCCATAAAAAATGCTAAAATATAGCTTAAATAATATATCATATTTATTTTCAAAATCTTTTGGCGGTGTAAAAATGAAGGAATGGATTTATAAAAATATTGATAAAGATAAGGCAAAAAGGCTTGCGTCCGAGTGCGGTATTCCGGCTTTTTTATCTATGCTTCTTTGTTCGAGAGGGATCGACACACCGCAAATGGTAGAAAGTTTTCTTAATAATGACTGCGAGCTTTCAGACCCTATGCTTATTAAGGATATGGATGCAGCCTGCAAAAGAATCAGGAAGGCTGTCCTTGCATACGAGAAAATATGTATTTATGGCGACTATGACTGTGACGGTGTGACCGCGACGGCGATTTTGTATTCATATCTTGAATCCGTTTCCGCAAATGTCATATACTATCTTCCTTCACGGGAAGGCGACGGGTACGGACTTAACAAAAGCTCTGTTAAAAAGCTTCACGAGCAGGGCGTTAAGCTGATAGTTACGGTTGATAACGGGATTTCCGCTGTAGATGAGATAGATTATGCAAATTCACTCGGAATAGATGTCGTTGTTACGGATCACCACAGACCGTCAGATATACTTCCGAAGGCTGTCGCCGTTGTAGACCCGCACAGAGCTGATTGCGGTTCTCCATATAAGATGTATTGCGGCGCCGGTCTTGTACTTAAACTCATTACCGCTTTAGAGGGGGATGACAGCTTTACCGCGCTTGAAAATTATGCCGATCTCGCGGCGCTGGGTACAATAGCGGATTTGGTTCCCGTTGACGGCGAAAACAGGGCTATAATAAAATACGGCTTAAACGCTCTTGCGGTATCCGAAAGGATAGGCTTGTCTGTACTTTTTGAGAAAGCTCAAATAAATCAAAGCAAGCTTTCCGCGGGTACTGTCGCTTTTTCTGTCGCCCCGAGAATAAATGCCGCGGGCAGAATGTCTACCGCTGATTCGGCGCTGAAATTACTTTTAACAGAGGATCCCGACGAGGCGGATATGCTTGCGGAAAGAATCTGTGGCGAGAATAACGAGCGAAAGGATATTGAAAATAAAATACTGTCAGATATAAGCGAAATAATTAAAGAGCATCCCGATTATCTTCTTGACAGAGTGGTTGTTGTCGATGGTAAAGGCTGGCACCACGGCGTGATAGGGATAGCCGCCGCAAAAATGACTGAGAGTTTTGGCAAACCTACAATAATTATTTCCGATGTAAACGGAGAAGTACGTGGTTCGGGCAGGAGCATAAAGGGATTTTCACTGTGTGATGCCATATTTGCCTGCAAGGATCTGCTGACCAAGTACGGAGGTCATCCCATGGCGGTAGGGTTCAGTATCAGGCATGAAAATATCGATGAACTGAGAAATAGAGTGAACGAATACGCGAGAGGCTGTGAGGAGGCTGTCCCTGCCGTCGAAATTGAATGCAAACTTAATCCCGAGGCGGTATCTGTTTCCGCGGCAAAACAAGTCGCGGCTCTTGAACCGTTTGGCTATGGCAATGCTAAGCCTGTGTTTGCACTATGCGATATGCGCCTTGACAAAATCACCGAAATCGGCGGAGGCAAGCATCTCAGGCTTTCGGTGAGCCGCGGCTCCGCGAGAATAAGCGTTCTGCAATTTTCGACCGCTCGCGAAGCCTTCCATTACATGGAAGGCGATACTATCGATCTCGCTGTGACGTTAGATGAAAATGTATATATGGGTCGTGAGTCTGTTTCAATTATTGCGCGGGAAATAAAGCTGTCAGTAAACGATAACGGGGCTTTGCTTCACGAGCAGCGCCTGTATGAAGCGTTTCTGCGCGGAGAATCTCTCGATAAGTCGTTTTTGAAGATGAATGTACCGACGCGTGATGAGTTCGCGGTTGTTTACAGATACATACGCAGAACAGATGAAAAAGAATATTTACCCGATATTTTGATTCACAGACTCGGTATAAATATCAGCCTGTTTAAGCTGCTGCTGATACTTGATATAATGAAGGAGCTGTATCTTACAACAATGACGTCTGAATGCGGAGTTTATCACATAACTGTAAACAATGTAAACGGAAAAGTCGATATAAACGCGTCTGAACTTTTAAGAAAAATAAAGGAGTGTGCCGACTATGGAAGATAAGAAAAAAAATGTACCTGAGGAGAAAAATCCTCAAAATGCGGTTTCTTCCGATGATAAGATACCCGAAGTTGCTTCCGAGGCCGCTCCCGAGGATATTACAAAGGAGAACTGCGGAATTATCAGCAAGGATCTGCAATACTATAAGGACTATAACGACCTTTTGGAGATTATCGGGGAAAGCGACCATGATTATGATATGGAACTCATTGATAAGGCGTACAGGCTTGCGTTAAAGGAACACAGTCAGCAGAAAAGGTCGTCGGGTATACCGTATATTTTTCACCCTGTTTCCGTCGCATATATACTTGTCAACCTCGGAATGGACAACGAATCTATTGCGGCGGCTCTCCTGCATGATGTTGTTGAGGATACGCCTGTAACGCTTGACGATATACGCAAGATGTTCGGCAACGAGATAGCCGAGCTTATCGACGGTGTTACAAAGCTCGGCAAGATACCGTATTCCTCCCGCGAGGTTCAGCAGGCTGAGAATATACGCAAAATGCTGATAGCGATGTCGAACGATATACGCGTAATAATAATAAAGCTCGCGGACAGGCTTCATAATATGCGCACCATTGAGTGTATGAAGGAACAGCACAGGCGTGATAAGGCTCTTGAAAACATGGAGGTTTACGCGCCTATCGCTCACAGACTGGGTATTCGCGCTATCAAGGAGGAGATGGAGGATCTCTCGCTGCGCTACCTTGACCCTGTCGGATATAAGGAGATAGAAAACGCGCTTGCGCTCAACAAGGAGGACAGGAAGCCGTTTATAGATGAAATTATTAACATGCTGCATGAAAGGCTTGACTCCGAAATAAAAAATGTCTATATCGAGGGCAGAGTAAAAAGCATTAACGGCATATACAAGAAAACGTATATGAAAGGCAAAACAATGGACCAAATATATGACATATTTGCCGTAAGAATTATTGTCGATACAGTAACGGACTGCTATAATGTCTTAGGCGTGGTTCATGATCTTTTTACCCCTATTCCGAATAGATTTAAGGATTATATCTCAACCCCGAAGCCAAATATGTATCAATCCCTCCATACTACCGTTATAGGTAAGGACGGCATTCCGTTCGAGATACAGATAAGGACATGGGAGATGCACTATACTGCGGAGTATGGTATTGCGGCTCACTGGAAGTATAAACTCGGAATTTCCAAAAAAGATGCTTTTGACGACAGACTCGCGTGGATTCGCAAAATGCTTGAAAATCAAAGCGACGACGACGCGACCGACATTGTGCGAACCATTAAGATGGATCTTGTACCCGAGGAAGTGTTCGTATTCACTCCTAAGGGGGATATTATAAGCCTGCCTGCGGGCGCGACAGTCATAGACGTTGCGTATGCCATTCATACCGAGGTCGGCAACAGAATGATCGGAGCTAAGGTTGACAAGCGAATTGTACCTATTGATTATAAAATACAAAATGGCGAAATTATTGAGATAATAACAACAAAGGAAAACGGCTGCCCTAAGCGTGACTGGCTCAATATCGTACGCACAAGCGAGGCAAAGAGCAAGATCCGCGCATGGTTTAAAAAGGAAAAGCGCGAAGAAAATATAGCCGAGGGCAAAGCGCAGCTCGAGGCGGAGTTTAAACGCCTGAGCATTGATATTCCGCCCGATGAGCTTGAACACTTCCTGTTTGAGATTATCAAGCGTCAGAACTGCAAAAACCTCGACGATTTTTACGCGTCAATAGGCTACGGCGGCATTCAGCTTTGGCGCATAATGCCGAGAATTAAAGAAGAATATGTCAAAAATTACGAAAAGCCGAATGAACCTGTACTCCCCAAAATTACTGAAGTAGGCAGGAAAAATGTCAGCAACGGTGTTATTGTTAGCGGCCTTGAAGACTGCCTTGTCAAATTCTCAAAGTGCTGCAACCCGTTGCCGGGTGATGATATTATCGGATATATAACAAGGGGCTACGGCGTTTCCATACACAAAAGATTTTGCAGCAATGTCCCAAAGGATATTCTGAACTGCCCGGAGCCGCAGAGATGGGTCAAGGTCAAGTGGTCCGGGGACGTCAAGGAGAGCTTTCAAACCACCCTGCAAATTATTGCCGTTGACAGAACGGGACTTCTTGCCGATGTCGCAAGCTACCTTTCGGGTCTGCACATTTTTATACACAACCTTGTTTCCCGTGAGGGTAAGGACGGTATGGCTGTTATTGAGGTTACGATTACCATTAACAGCACAGAACACCTTAAAAGTATAATTTCAAGGCTTAGTACCATCAAGGGAGTGTCGTCTGTAGGCAGAATATAATTGTTTCAGTGAGGGATAATATTATGAAAGCAGTAATTCAGAGAGCGGCAAACGCCTCTGTCGCGGTTGACGGTGAGATAAGCGGTAGTATAGACAACGGGCTTATGATACTTTTAGGCGTCGAAAACGGCGACAGCGAGTCCGATGCCGAGGCACTTGCCGCAAAGATCGCGTTCCTGAGGATATTTACCGACGACAACGATAAAATGAACCTGTCAGTTTTGGATATTGGCGGTTCAGCACTTGTTATATCAAATTTTACACTTTGCGCCGATTGCCGAAAGGGAAGGCGGCCCAACTTTTCCCACGCCGCCGCTCCCGATACGGCAAATCAGCTGTATGAATACTTCTGTGAGTGCCTGCGAAAAAACGGCGTTCATAATGTTCAAAAAGGTGTATTCGGAGCCGATATGAAAGTAAGCCTTTTAAATGACGGTCCCGTAACTGTCGTAATAGATTCAAAGGAGCTTAACAAGAGCTGAATGGAGGATAAATAAGTGAAAGCGGAAACATTTACAGTCGGTATCATGGAGGAAAACTGCTTTATTTTAAGCGATGACGAGAGCGGAGAGGTGTTGATCGTTGACCCGGGCGCGCGGTCAGATGAGCTTGATGAAAGAATTGCTTCTGTTGATGCGGGGAAAATCAAGTATATTCTTTTGACGCACGGGCATTTTGACCATATAGGCTGTGCCGACGATATTCGCGGGAAAACAGGCGCAAAGATAGTTATCTACGACGGAGAGGAAAAGTTCCTCACTGATTCCGTCCTGAACGTTTCAGCTCTTATTGAGGGAGTGGAGATTCCTCCGTTCAGCGCTGATATTATAGTGCGTGACGGAGATACACTTCCTTTCGGGAATAAGGAAATCAAGGTTATTCATACACCCGGTCATACGTCGGGCTCATGCTGTTATATTGTCGGGGACGTTATTTTTTCGGGCGATACGCTCATGGCGGGTTCTATCGGCAGAACGGATTTTCCGACAGGCGATATGAAAAGTATGTCTGAATCATTGAAACGCATTAAGAACATTGAGGGCGATTACAAAATTTATGGCGGGCACGGCGGAGCGACGACATTAAATGAAGAGCGCGGCAGTAATTTTTA
>CAYLOD010000087.1:0-6332 GCA_964385235.1 uncultured Clostridium sp. | reverse complement strand
ACGGGCTTGCGCCGCCGCTCGCCTTGCCTGTCATTGTGACCGACGAACCGAGAGTAATCGACGTAGCGCTGACGGTTGAATTGTTGGTGAGCGCGGGAACTGAATTTGCCTTGTAAACATACGTTACTGTAATTGTCGCTTCCGTAAACTTGCCTGTCGCGTTTGACGGCTTGGTTTTGAGGGTATAGCCGCTGAACGTCTTGGCTGTTGTGGTATAGGTACTGCCGACATCGCCTGTAAGCGTTTCCGTGGCGAGGACTTTACCGCTTTCGTCAACATATTTAACAATGACTGTACCCTTTACAACAGGTTCAATAGTCTTAACATATCCGTTTACGTCATAATAACCGTTCTTGACATAATTCAAATCCTTGGTCTGATTTGTTCCATCGTTAAATATAACCATAAGGTTCGGATCGTCTGAATCATATTCGTAAGCGTATACGCCGTCTCCCATATCAGTCATCGGCGTTCCCGGCCAACTATTGCCTACATCGTGACCGTCTTTAAAGAAATATACGTTAATATTAGAGCCCCAGTTAGACGGTTTTTCAAAATATACGCCGCTTTTTATCGTCGGTATGCTCTTTGGTTCGACCGTTACGGTTGCCGTGGCCTCACAGCCGTTAAAGGTCTGCGCGGTAATAGTGGCGACACCCTCGGCAACAGCTTTAACAGTACCTGAGTTGTCAACGGAAGCAACAGAATCACTGTTTGACGACCATGTTACCGTTTTATTCGTCGCTTCATCAGGAGTAACCGTCGCGGTAAGCTTACCGGATTCACCCACTGTCAATGTAAGCGACTGCGGGCTGATCGAAATGTTAGTAGGTTTGACAATATCGGTATTTTCCGTGACCTTTACACTGACCTTTGCCGTAAGTCCGTTAGAGGTTTTCGCTGTGATTTCAGCCGAGCCGGGCGCTACGCCCGTGATAGTTCCGCCGCTGACGGTGGCTATGCTGTCTTTGTTTGATGTCCATGTTACTGTTTTGTTTGTCGCGTTTTCAGGGGTTACGGTGGCCGTTACCTTTACAGATGTGCCTTCCTTAACAGTTACGGAGGAAGGTTTGACGGTGATTCCGTCCGGCTCAACAATGTCAACGCTTCCGCCGACAATGTCCTCAACAGGACCGCCGTCGGTGAGATATTTGCCGTTGGGGATAACCCTTCCGGGAGCAGGAGTCTTAGTCGTGTCGAGAACATAGACTTTCATGTTGCCCTTGCCGGAAACATTAGCTGACAGAGTTCCGTTTGAAACTGTCTGAACATCGCCTGTAACAGCGTCAACATACTTGCCGTTGGGTATTCCCGAGAATGTGGCGGAGTTTGAAATCGCTACGCAGGCAAAGCTGTCCGTTGACGAGTCGGTATAGCGTCTTTTGAACGCTATATTGCCGGAGCAGCCCTCTGTTGAATATTGTCCTTTTCTAAGCGCGGGGACAGCCTGACGTATTCTGTTAAGACGCATTAAGTGCTGTGAAAGAGGCGAGGCGAGTGTATCCTTGACCTTGCCGCTTACATTGCCGAAATCGGTAAAGCCTGTGGCGGTAACTGTGCCCTCTATGTTATCGCCGTAATACGCGCGGCCTGTTTCGCTCAGCATGGCATTAGGACCGACGTCTATCGGCTTGCCCGCCTGAAATTCAATTTCACTTCCGTAATAAATGCAGGGTATGCCGCGGAATGTAAACATAAGCGAGAGATTCTCGGCCCATGCGTCCGTGCCTCCCGTATATCTTTGTGTCTGGCATTCGTCGGGAGCATAGTCGTGAGAATCAACATAAACGACGTTCCATGTCGAATCGCTGAAATACTTATCCTCTCCGAGAGCCATGTTGAACGCGCTGTTTGCGTTGTTAAAGCTCCAGTGCATCTGGAAGTCAATCGCGTCCAATCCCGAACGCAAGGAATTATCGGGCGTATGGTAATTATTGCCCTCAAGGAAAGCGTTAGTACTCGTCGGCTGTGACGACGTATCCGCATGAGATGTATAATGCTCCTCTACCAGAGCCTCATTAGCCGCTGTGTCGTTACTCCAGCGATCAGTCCAGCTCGCGTCGTCAGCCCATGTGTAAAAGCAGGTAGAAATAGGCGGATTACCGCGGTACCATACATCGTGTCCCTTGGTGCAGACCTCACCGAACATATAGAAGTCATCTCCGCCCGCCTTTTTGAACGCGGGAACAAAGACGGAGTTAAACGTCAAACGGGAAACGTGCTTTACCGTATCTACACGGAAGCCGTCTACTCCCATATTGATATATTTTGTATAGCAGTCGTTAAGATAGTTGTAGACCTTTGGATTTTCCGTTTCAAGGTCAAAACAGTCGTCAGCGATGGTTTTCCTCTGAGCCTCATAGTTATCCCAGTCGCCGCCGCCGCAGAACCCGTTGTGATGGTATATGTTTTCGGGATCGCCGGTGCCGTTCATGACCACCTGATTACGTTCGGAGTAAACATCGCTTGTAATTTTAAGAAGATTTTTCTCGCCCCAGTTACAGGTGTGGTTGACGACCACGTCCTGAATGATCTTCATGCCCTTGGCGTGACAGGCGTCTATAAGATCCTGATACGTCACACCGTTTGATTCATACCGCGTATCAACCGCGCTGAAATTATACGCATGATAGCCGTGATAGTCATAGCCTGAATTGTTCTCGACGACAGGCGTTATCCATATAGCCGTAAAGCCGAGGGCCTTGATGTAGTCGAGCTTGTCTATAAGACCCTTGAAGTCGCCGCGCCATGACGGATCGTCGGGTGGGTTCTTTGCCTTTTCGTCCTCTGATGTACGGGTGTTATTGCTCGGGTCGCCATCGTAAAATCTTGTGGTTATCAAGAAGTAGATACTCTCGTCGCGAAAATCCGTACGGGAGTTCGCATAGATGACGCCTCGCTCGTCAGCGGAGAGAATAGGCGAACTCACGGCGTCAACCTCCATCGGCGGAATCAACAGCCCGCTTGTCCCCACTGCGGCAACAGATAAAAAGCACGCCAAAGCACGCTTTAAGACCGACGCCGCACCTTTTCTTTTCTTCATGCAAAACATTCCTTTCTAAAAAATACACATTGTGGACAGGTACGGAATTGACACAGCCGAACTGAAATTCCGTACAAATTTATATCACAATCATACATTAAATTATCAATTTTTTTGTGCCCGGCAGGAATAATGCGGCTATAAAAAATAAATCTACATTTATTTCACTAAATCTGAAAAATTTCCATACTTATTCAGTAATTTGCACAAAAATATCTAATGTTTATAATAATTTTAAAAATAAATATTTTTATTTTACGGCGGCACCACTGTAATGCAATAATAATTGTCAATTCAGCCTGTCCCTCGTTTATAACTTAGGCGGGTATATCCCACGTCTTTTATGCGGGAAAATTTTTGTCTGAAGAAACCAAATATTATTTATCATTTTTTATTCTATTATTTTTAAATTTCCATAAAATTTTTTATTTAATACTGTTCTAAATTTGATAACGCGTTATGTATAGCGTATGCAAATTCAGCTTATATATGCCTCCAGTGCTGAAACCGTCAAATTCGCGGAGTGTTGACCCAATAATTACCCGTGCGGCTGCCTTGACAAAAAAAAGAGCTTCCCGCCCATGCAGCGGGAAACTCTTTCTGTATAAATATCGGTATTTATCAGACAAGCTCAATAATCGCCATTTCCGCAGCGTCGCCGCGGCGCGGGCCCGTCTTAGTGACTCTCGTGTAGCCGCCGTTTTTGTTGGCGTACTTCGGAGCGATCTCCTTAAAGAGTTTGTATGCGACGTCCTCCTTAGTTATAAAGGAAAGAACGAGCCTCTTGTTATGGAGATTATCCTCCTTAGCTATTGTTACAAGTTTCTCTGCCATAGAGCTGACCTCTTTGGCGCGAGTTACCGTTGTTTCTATTTTGCCGTTCTCAAACAGGAACGTTACCATTGCTCTGAGCATAGCTGTTCTGTGGGCAGTATTTCTGCCGAGCTTTCTTGTTCCGGGCATAGATATTCACTCCTTTACCTATGGTTATTAAGGGATTATTCTTCCTCGTTTTGTAAACTGAAACCAAGAGTTGTCAGCTTTTCGACAACCTCTTCAAGTGATTTACGTCCAAGGTTTCTAACCTTCATCATGTCGTCCTCCGACTTGTTGATCAGGTCTTCAACCGTATTGATTCCCGCGCGTTTCAGACAGTTAAAGGAGCGAACTGAAAGGTCAAGCTCCTCTATTGTCATCTCAAGAACCTTTTCCTTGCCCTTGTCATCTTTTTCTACCATGATCTCGGTATTGGTACCCTTATCCGAAAGGTTGACAAAAAGGTTAAGGTGTTCCGTGAGAACCCTCGCCGCAAGTGATACAGCCTCCTGCGCGTTTATAACTCCGTTAGTCCAGACGTCGATCGTTAGCTTGTCATAGTCTGTAATCTGCCCCACACGGGTATTCTCGACGGTATAGTTGACCTTGAGAACAGGTGTGTAGATAGAATCAACGGGGAGAACTCCTATGATGTTCTGCGGCATGGCTGCCTTATTCTTTTCAGCGGAAATGTAGCCGCGACCTCTGTCGAGAGTGATCTCCATATTGAGCTTAGCTCCGTCACCGAGCGTGGCAATATGCATTTGCGGGTTAAGTATCTCGACCTCGCTGTCGCACTTGATAGCATCGGCTATGACCTCACAGGGGCCCTCGGCGGATATTGTAACGACCTTTGGCCCGTTGCAGTGGAGCTTTGCCGTAAGACCCTTCATATTGAGAACTATCTCAGTTACATCCTCCTTGATTCCCTTGATGGTAGAGAATTCATGCAGGACGCCGTCGATCTTGATCGATGTAACAGCTACACCCTCAAGGGAGGAAAGAAGAACTCTTCTCAGGCTGTTACCGAGTGTATTTCCGAAGCCCCTTTCGAGCGGCTCAACAACAAACTTGCCGAATGTACCGTCGGGCGAGAGCTCGGCTGTTTCTATGCGTGGCTTTTCTATCTCAATCATTAGCTAACCTCCTTAACAGATGACGGCATAAGCCGCCAATAAGCGAATCCTGTGATAATCGACCGGATTACTTGGAGTACAACTCAACGATAAGGTGAGCTTCTACATCATAATCAAGATCCTCGACGACCGGCATACGGGTTACTTTCGCTGTAAACTCGTCCTTGTCAGCCTCGAGCCAGAGAGGAATTATTCTGCCGTGAGTAGCCTCGAGGGTCGTCTTGAACTTGGGGCTGCTCTTGCTCTTATCTTTCAGGGAGATAACGTCGCCGACCTTGACCCTGTATGAGGGAATGTCAACTCTCTTGCCGTTTACAAGGAAGTGACCGTGGTTGACGAGCTGTCTTGCCTCACGTCTTGTTGTCGCAAGACCCATTCTGAAAACAACGTTGTCAAGTCTTGTTTCAAGGCAAACGATAAGGTTGTTGCCTGCCTGACCCTCCATCTTGGAAGCGATCTGATAGTAGTGATAGAACTGCTTCTCGAGAACGCCGTAGATAAATTTGAGCTTCTGCTTTTCTTTAAGCTGTAGTCCGTATTCGGAAACCTTTCTTCTGCTGTTAGCGTTAGGATTCTTTTTAGATTCCTTAGCAATACCGACAACTGTCGGGCTGATGCCTAAATATCTGCATCTCTTTAAAACCGGATCTCTTTGTACTGCCATATTATATCATACCTCCAATGTCATACTAAACACGTCTTCTCTTGGGAGGACGGCAACCGTTGTGAGGAATAGGAGTAACATCCTTGATCATGCTGACCTCAAGTCCCGCAGTCTGCAGAGCACGGATAGCCGCCTCTCTGCCTGCGCCCGGTCCCTTGACATAAACCTCAACCGACTTCATTCCATGCTCCATAGCGGCCTTGGCGGCTGTTTCCGCGGCCGACTGAGCCGCGAAAGGAGTGGACTTTCTCGAGCCTCTGAAGCCGAGCTCGCCCGCGCTCGCCCATGAAATCGCATTTCCCTGTACGTCAGATATAGTGACAATAGTATTATTGAAGGTGGACTGAATGTGTGCTGCGCCCTTTTCAATGTTTTTGCGCTCGCGGCGTCTGCGAACGCCTGTCTTCTTAGCGCCTTTTTGTACTGCCATCAATAAATCCCTCCTAAAGATTATTTCTTCTTGTTCGCCATAGTCTTACGCGGCCCCTTGCGGGTACGGGCGTTTGTCTTTGAACGCTGTCCTCTTACCGGAAGACCTTTGCGGTGACGAACGCCGCGGTAGCAACCGATCTCGATGAGTCTTTTGATATCGAACGCGACGTCACGTCTGAGGTCGCCCTCTACCCGGCAGTTGTGGTCGATATACTCACGGAGCTTAGAAATATCATCCTCA
>CAYLOD010000086.1:0-6383 GCA_964385235.1 uncultured Clostridium sp. | reverse complement strand
CGCGTCTTTCGTGTCGAGGTACTCGACCGCGTCTTTCGTGTCGAGGTACTCGACCGCGTCTTTCGTGTCGAGGTACTCGACCGCGTCTTTCGTGCGAAGGTATTCCGTCCTACAGGAAAGCCGCGCCGATTATTCCGGCGTCGTTGCCGAGAGTCGCGGCGCAAAGGACGGTTTGCTTTGAGTTGTGCTTTGTGTAACGTTCCTTTTCGACGATTGCGCGGAGCGGAGCGAGGAGCGTTTCGCCCTCACGGCTGATACCGCCGCCTATGCAGAGAACGTCAGGCTGGAACACATTTATAACATTTGTAATGCCGCAGGCGAGATAATGAATGTACTTGTCAACGACGGCTGTACCCTCGGGATCACCCTCGCGCATCGCGTTGAAAGCCGTAATGCCATCGACGTTGTTTATATCCCCGTCGGCAAGCCTGAGCATACACGCGCCCTTTTCGCTGTCGGCGAGAATCGCCTCCTTAGTCATTTTGATAAGACCCGACGCGGAAGCGTATGCCTCCCAGCAGCCCTTTCTGCCGCAGCCGCATTCCCAGCCGTCATATACTATAACCGTGTGCCCAAGCTCCGCGCCGGCGAAGTTTGAGCCGCTGTAAATCTTACCGTCAATTATGATGCCGCCGCCGACGCCTGTTCCGAGCGTTATGGCCACGGCGTTCCTCGCGCCCTTTGCCGCTCCCGCGAGAAACTCTCCGAGCGCCGCCGCGTTCGCGTCATTCTCAATCATGATCTTTGTGCCGAGCCTTTCCTCCATCATTTTTACAATAGGCCAGTTGTGAAAACCCAGATTGGCGGCGTACTCAATCATGCCTGTTTCACCATTTACCGCGCCGGGAACGCCTATACCGACAAACGAAATATCGCTCGTCGTAAGACCCGCTGATTCAAGAGCCTTTTTAGCGACTGTTGCCATGTCGTCGCATATCGCCTCCTCCGGCCGGGGGACGTTGGTCTTGCAGCTTTCCTTTGATATTATTTTGTAGCTCTCGTCCACTACTCCCGCTACAATATTTGTTCCTCCGAGATCAATACCAAGATGATACATCAATAATTCACTCCTGTTTCTATTATATATATGTTTTATTCTCATATGTTCAAAGAGAATATAGCAGCAAACAATAATGCTTATAATATTATACCATATAGTAGAAATTTATAAAAGAGAAACTTTAAATAAATTTAATTTTATCTGATTCTTACAAAAAACAATTACCATAAATGTTGAAAACGACAAATTATCTGCTGTTGACATATTCGGCATATTCATCGAGAGACATATCGAGCATGAGGATTTTGTCCGCGTTTTCCTTTCCGACATATCGGAAAAGTGACGCGTTTGCTTTGACCTTTGTTTTGTCCTCCTTTGGTTCGGTATATCGCTGTATAAAGCCGTATTCATTCGCGTGCATAACAAGCCATGAATACTCATTGCTTTCCGCAAAATTTCCGTCGGAGTAAAATTCTACCGAAAGTCCCGTCTGTCTGTCCGACATGCCTCCGCGGGGAACGGTTTTTTCTGCTTCGTTTTCCGCCTTAACGCGGGAGTAGTCTTTCTCATTTATCAGACGTTGTGTTTCGGCTTTATACAGCTCGTCCTGTTCCGCGCTTGAAATATACCCGCCCGACAGCTTAAGTGAAACACCGTCCTTTTTTGCCGCCTCAATCATTTCCGTGAGAGGTTCTTCAAGTATTGAATCGTATTTTACTCCGTCGTAATCCCGAATATCGGGCTTATAGTCATTACCGAGAGGAGTTTTGCTTGAAGCTATTGTGAGAAGCTTTTTTTCGTCCTCCGCTGAAACATAAGTTACATACCCGGATGAGTTCTGTGCTGTTTCGGAAATTCCCTTAGGGCGGTCGTTGACATGAATAACGACAAATAAAACCATTATTATAACGAGTATAACAATAGTGACGGGAAGCAGTATCATATATGAAATAAGACTTTTGGTATCGCGGCTTTTTTCCATAGCCTCATATGCGGACATAACGCGTTTTCCGCCCGGTGGGGCTTTTAACTGTTTTTTATTTCGTTTTCCATGTGAGGAATTTTTCCTGATTATCTTATCGCTCAACCAAATCACCGCCAAACGTATATCACATAGCTATTATATCCATATAGTTATCATATCACATACCGATAAAAAAACCAACACAATTTTCATTGGTCGAGTGCCTCGACACGCAAGACGCGTAGTCACTCGGCAAGCCTCGCTCGGCACTGATAAGGGAAACTTATTGCCGCGCAGGGACGAAGTTACCAATGAACTGCCGTGTGCTGATTTAGTACAAAACTTCTTGCGCGGCACACGGGCAACCCTTGTCAGTGCCGAAGTTTTTTTGACGTATGTCAAAAAAAAAAAAAACGACTTCGCGTCTTGCCCGCGGGGGCACCCCGCCGCGTAGTCGCTCGGCAAGCCTCGCTCGGCACTGATAAGGGAAACTTATTGCCGCGCAGGGACGAAGTTACCAATGAACTGCCGTGTGCTGATTTAGTACAAAACTTCTTGCGCGGCACACGGGCAACCCCTGTCGGTGTCGAAGTTTTTTTGACGTATGTCAAAAAAAAAACGACTTCGCGTCTTGCCCGCGGGGGCACCCCGCCGCACTCGACTAATTGTAAAATTTGTGATATAATGATAATAATTACTGCGGGACGGTGTAAAAGCCGCACGTTGTTTTAGGGTGAGTATAATGAGTAATGTAAAAATTGAACCGAATATTCTCTCGGGAATGATAGCTGTCCCACCGTCAAAGAGCGCGGCTCACAGAGCGGTCATATGTGCCGCCCTTGCGTCGGGAATAAGTACGCTTGAGCCTGTCGAGCTTTCCAACGATATATGTGCGACGATAAACTGCGTTAAAGAGCTTGGCGCGGCGGTGTCTGTTATCGAGAAACGCCTGACTATCGACGGCAAGATGATGTATTCAAATCAAAATACCGTTCTCGACTGCGGCGAGTCGGGGTCAACGCTCAGATTCCTGATACCGGTAGCGGGAGCGGGAAACATAAACGCGAAATTTATCGGTCATGGCAGGCTGCCCGAACGGCCGATAGGAATATACCTTGACTGCCTGCCGAAAGCCGGGGTCCGGTGCATCACGTCGGGCGGACTGCCGCTTGAGATCAGAGGGCAGCTTCGTCCCGGGAGATTTGAAATACCCGGAAATATCAGCTCGCAGTTTATAACAGGACTTCTGCTCGCGCTGCCGACACTGAGCGGAGACAGCGAAATAGTTCTGACCTCCGCACTTGAATCAAAGAGCTATATCGACATGACGCTTGATATAATGACGCGCTTCGGCGTTGCCGTTGTAGAAACGGAAACAGGTTATAAGGTCTACGGCAGTCAAAGCTACAGCCCTCGGGACACTACTATCGAGGGTGACTGGTCGCAAGCGGCGTTTTTCCTGTCGGCGGGCGCGCTCGGCGGAAATGTTTCTGTCGAAAATCTCGATATAAATTCCTGTCAGGGAGACAGAACCATTGTTGATCTTCTGCGCCGCTTCGGAGCTGATGTAACCATCAGCGGCAGAGTTGCGACATCTAAAGGTAGGGAACTTTACGGCACAGATATTGACGCGGGCGATATACCTGACCTCGTTCCGATTCTGGCTGTTGTCGCGTCGCTTTCCGCCGGCACAACCAATATAACCGGAGCGGCAAGACTTCGCATAAAGGAAAGTGACAGACTGCACGCGATAACCGAGGGATTGAACGCTCTCGGCGCCGATGTCACAGAGCTTCCCGACGGACTGAGAATAGTAGGCGTGCCGTCGCTCCACGGAGGAACGGTCAATGGATATAACGACCACAGAATCGTCATGGCGCTGTCCGTTGCGGCGGCAAGGGCGACAGAGCCTGTTATAATAACCGACAGCGAAAGCATAAATAAATCTTATCCGGGTTTCTTTAACGACTATAATAATCTTGGGGGTAATGCGAATGTCATCGACATGGGGTAAAAATATAGAAATTTCTATTTTCGGGGAAAGCCACGGCAGCGGAATCGGCGTTGTGATAAACGGTTTACCCTCGGGAGAGGATATTGACATGGACAGGCTTCTTGCGCAGATGGCACGACGCGCCCCGGGAAACGACAAGGCGGCGACTCCGCGCAGGGAAAGCGATCAGCCGGAGATACTTTCCGGCATGCTTGGCAATAAAACCACAGGCGCGCCGCTCTGCGCCGTTATTCGCAATACAAACACACGCTCGCAGGACTACGGAAATCTGCTCACTGCGCCTCGTCCTTCTCACGCCGACTTTACGGGCTATGTCCGCTACGGCGGGTATAATGACCCGCGCGGCGGCGGCCACTTTTCGGGGAGGCTGACCGCTCCGCTTGTGTTCGCGGGCGCTGTCGCAAGGCAGATACTTGAAAGGCGCGGAATAAAAATCGGTGCGCATATCTTAAGCGTAGGAAATATATCGGACAAGCCGTTTGACCCGACAAATATTTCCGATGATCTGCTCACAAGCCTCGGCATGAAAAGATTTGCCGTAATAGACGAAACGTCGGAGGAGCCGATGCGCGAGCTTATAGAAAGCTGCCGTATGTCGCAGGACAGCATAGGCGGCGTTGTGGAATGCGCGGTGACGGGTATTCCCGCCGGAATAGGCTCTCCGATGTTTGGCGGTGTGGAAAATGTTATTTCGTCAATAGTGTTCGGAGTTCCCGCGGTCAAGGGCATAGAGTTCGGTTCGGGCTTTGACGGTTCAAAGCTCAGGGGGAGCGAAAACAACGATCCCTTTATATATGAAAACGGTGAGGTGAGAACCTCGACAAACAACCACGGAGGAAGTCTTGGCGGCATAACGTCGGGTATGCCTGTAATATTCCGGGCGGCTGTAAAGCCGACTGCGTCAATTTCTCAAACGCAGAATACCGTAGATATCGAAAAGCATGAAAATACCGAGCTTAATATCAAGGGCAGGCACGATCCGTGCATAGTTGTCCGCGCCGTTCCCGTTATAGAGAGCGCGGCGGCAATAGCCGTCCTCGAGCTGATGATGGAAAAAACCAAGCTGTAAAAAGGATATGATAAAATGGAATTAAAAGATATAAGAACGGAAATTGATGAAATAGACGATCGGATTGTCGAGCTGTTTACCCGCAGAATGAGCTGCTCCGAGGAGGTCGCGAGATATAAGGCGGAAAACAATATGCCGATATTCAACGAAAAAAGGGAAGACGAGATACTGCAAAGGGTCGCATCAAAGTCGGGGCGTTATGCTGACTGTACGCGTATGCTTTTTGAAAACATTATAGAAATAAGCCGTGGTCTTCAGCACGATATAATGGGAACAGGCAAGGAGCTTTGCGAGGTATTTGAGTCCGCGGGCGGCGAGATAAGAATCAACGAGAATCATGAGAGAGTAGCCTGTTTCGGCAGCGCCGGATCAAATACGCACATAGCCCTGATGAGGCTTTATCCCGACTGCGAGCCTGTTTTTTACAGCCGCTTCAATGAGATTTTTGAGGCGCTGGAGGCCAAGGAAGCCGACTACGGCATTATTCCGATAGAAAATTCCTCCGCGGGTTCGGTCACTGATGTTTACGACCTTATGCTTCAATACCGTTTTTACATAGTAAGCGCCGCCGACACGAAAATCAGCCATTGTATAGCGGGAATCAGTTCCGCGGAGCTTTCTGATATTAAGGAGGTCTACTCCAAGGATCAGGCGCTCGCTCAGTGTTCGGACTTTATTGACGGGCACGGTCTTGCGGCGATGCTCTATGAAAGCACCTCCGCCGCCGCGAAAATGGTTTCCGAGAGCGGAGACAGGTCGTTGGCGGCAATATGCTCCGAGTATGCCGCCGACAAATACGGTTTAAAAATTTTTTCAAGGAATATACAGAATGATAAGAGCAACTGCACACGGTTTATAGTAATTTCACGCGAACCCGTCATAACAGCGGACGCCGACAAAATCAGTCTTTGCTTTTCCGTACCGCACATCAAGGGTTCGCTTTGCAGTGTCTTGTCGCGTTTCTCATCTCACGGTCTGAATCTCACAAAGATAGAATCCCGCCCGATGGTCGGCAAAGGCTTTGAGTACCTCTTTTATCTTGATTTTACGGGAAATGTACAGAGTGAACACATTAAAAAACTCCTCTGCTCCCTCTCCGAAGAACTACCCGAATTTTCCTTCTTAGGCAATTATGCCGAGTCTGTCGAGTGCCTCAACACGCAAGACGCGTAATCGCTCGCTTGCGCTCGCTCGACATTGATGAGGGAAACTTATTGCCGCGAGGGGACGATTTTGCCAATGAACTGCCGTGCGCTAATCAAGCTCTGACTTCTTGCGCGGCACACAGTCAATCCCAATACACTGCGAAGTTTTTCGCCGCACGGCGAAAAACGAC
>CAYLOD010000085.1:3636-6393 GCA_964385235.1 uncultured Clostridium sp. | reverse complement strand
GGCTCGAACCTGTGACCCTCTGCTTGTAGGGCAGATGCTCTCCCAGCTGAGCTATGCTCCCATACATTTTATTATCGCTTTGCTGTATCTCTCAGCGACGTGTATTATATTACCATACCCCAAAGTGAAAGTCAAGGTTTTTTAAAAAAATTTTTCAAAAAACCTGTAAAAGGCCCTTTGTGCCGTATTTTATACTTCTTTCGGAAAGTACGATAAAAGCGGGACGGAATTTTATCGCCGAACCCATGAAAAATGTGAAAAATTATTTAAAAAATAATATTTTTTATTTTAAAATACACTTTCTTATGATATTATATACTTATATTACTATTGCGATGAGGAGCGATAGAATGTCAGAGGAAAACAGATTTAATGTCAATCTGCACGGCATGGTCTATATACTCGCAAACCATATCTGCAACCCATCCGGCGTATTTATAAGGGAACTGCCGCTAAACGGCACATATGCCATTTCCGCGCGCAGACTTTACGAAAAGAGCTTTAAAAACGGCAAAATCACTGCCGGACCGAAAATTATCGACGGCAAAAAGACTGTTATTTTCGGCGATAACGGCATCGGGCTGTCATATGATGAGATAAACGGGTTTCTCGCGGTCATAGGACAATCCTCTAAGCGTGACATTATGACAGGACGCATTTCGGAGGAGTACACCGGGCGCTTCGGAACAGGTCTGCTATTATGCTTTATGATAACTGACAAAATGCAGATGACTACCCACTCCGCCAAGAGCGGAGAATATCTCGAACGGACAGGCACTCCCGACGGTGTTTACAGTATAAACAGGATTGACTACTGCCCCGGCGGGACTGCTTACTATGTCAAGCTGAATGAGGATTCTCACGGTCATTTTGATACAGAGAGAATAGATGGGCTTGTGCGGTACTGCGGACTTCCGCTCCCGTTCACGGTAATGCTGAAAACCGGAAGCGGCACGCACGGGATAAATACAGTTGTTTATTATAACAGCAATATGCAAAACTCCATAATGAAGTTCAGATATAATACTTTCCATGAGTTCAGCCGCCGAAAAAGATACGGCTATTCGCTCCGCCCGTATGACCGGCATTTGCATCGCTTTGAAAATAATATTGACAAAAAGACGGTTGAGAGAGCGTACCGGCAGTTTGTGATTTCTCAAAGGGATTTCATGTCCGACAGATATGACTGCGAAATGAATACCCGTGCTAAATACGAACATATGAGAACTTTAGCCCGCGTCAGCGGCGTAAAATAACGGTGATTTCAATGGAAAGCATTAAAGCGCATACCGCCGTCATAGGCGCGGGAGCAAGCGGACTGTGCGCCGCTATAAGCACTGCGCGGCGGCTCAAAACACAAGGAACACACGGCAGGGTAATTGTCCTCGAACAGGCCGGGAAGGCGGGCAGAAAGCTGCTCGCTACAGGTAACGGGCGATGCAACCTCGCCAATAAAAATCTCTCGGTAAAGTCCTTTCACGGCGACATCAAAATAGCCGGCAGCGTTATCGCAAGGTGCGGATTTGACGAGATTTCCGAATTTTTTTTATCCCTCGGACTCCTTACAAGGACTGATGACGCGGGGCGTGTCTACCCATATTCAAACCGTTCCGATACTGTACTGTCAGCACTGCTCCTTGCCTGTAAAAAATACGGAATAGATATTATAACGGACTTTACCGCTATTGACATAGAAAAATCCGCACATGAGCTGAAAATCATATCCGAAGGAAGTTCTGTGTCGGCTTCACAGGTCATAATCGCCTGCGGCTCAAGGGCAGGCAAGGGCTTAGGCTCCGACTTGGGGTACAGACTTCTCGATAAGATAGGAGTGCCATATTCACCGTTGTTTCCGTCGCTTACGAGTATCGAGGTTTCCGAAAGCATTAAACAGCTAAAGGGCATACGCGCGCGCGGAAAAGTTTCTCTAATTGCCGACGGGAAAGCGGTCAAAGCCGAATCGGGCGAAATACAGTTTACCGGCACATCTCTATCAGGTATATGCGTATTCGATCTGTCACGCTATGCGGGCGAATTTTTCCGAATGAATACAGTAAACGGCTCGCCGTGCAAAGATATAAGTATCAAAATCGACCTTATGCCCGAATTTTCCTTTACAGAAAGGTCCGCCATTTTGTCAGGCAGACAGAAAGCCCTTCCCGGCGCATCTGTTACAGAGCTTTTATCGGGTATCGTTGACAGAAGACTCGCGGATTACATCTCCCGAAGGGTTAAATCCGAAAACGTAAACGGCAGCACTATAAAGCGTCTTGCAAGCGAGCTTTCGGGCATGACATTCACACCTGTAAGATCCGATAAAATCAATAACGCTCAGGTCATGGCGGGCGGGGTGACAAGCCGTTCTCTTGACCTTGATACTCTCGCGCTGAAAGGCGACAGCCGGATACGCATATGCGGAGAGCTTCTCGATGTTGACGGCGACTGCGGCGGGTATAATCTGTCGTTCGCGTGGGCAAGCGGCATGATTGCGGGAGGCTTATACTAAGCTGTTCAGTCACAAAGCAAAAACACATATGTCTATGTACGCGATGTAAAATTCCGTATTCCCGTCTTAAATACACAGCATGGTGTTTATGCCTGCACGTTTTAAAGGTTTTACATATTTCTTGAAAGGTGTAATCGCATGATAAGAATCACATCAGTTTCCCTGCCGATAGGTTTTACTGATAAGGCAGTAAGAAAAGCTGTCTGTAAGAAGCTGAGAATTGACGAAACGCAAATAAAAGGGGCAACGCT
>CAYLOD010000085.1:0-3626 GCA_964385235.1 uncultured Clostridium sp. | reverse complement strand
AACGCTGTTTAGATGCTCTTTGGACGCGCGAAAAAAGGAAAATATACACTTTACCGCGACCGTAGA
Organism: uncultured Clostridium sp.; assembly: GCA_964385235.1. GTDB lineage: Bacteria > Bacillota > Clostridia > Oscillospirales > Acutalibacteraceae > Pseudoruminococcus. The sequence continues at coordinate 3,560 of CAYLOD010000085.1, read as the reverse complement.
CGTTGACCTGACAAGCGGAGAAAGCATTGTGCTTAAACGATACGGCTCGTCAAGCGTTTTTCGCGCCGAACCGTATCGCTATGAGCTGCCCGAAAGAATACGAAGTCTTAACCTCCGCCCGCTCGTTGCGGGAAGCGGGCCGGCTGGACTTTTTGCCGCGCTTATACTGTCGCAGGCGGGTGAAAGACCTGTACTTATCGAGCGCGGCAGTGATACCGACACTCGGATCAAAGATGTTGAACGTTTTTGGTCAGAGGGTATACTTGACACCAAGTCAAATGTTCAATTCGGCGAGGGCGGCGCGGGAACCTTCTCCGACGGCAAGCTTAATACAGGCACAAAGGACGCCCGCGCTCGAAAGGTGATAGAGGAATTTGCAGAGAACGGTGCGCCGAACGATATACTGTATCTCGCCAAGCCGCATATAGGTACGGATAAATTGCGTTCCGCTGTTAAGAATATCCGTAAAAGGATAATTTCGCTCGGCGGCACGGTAATGTTTGAAGCAAAGCTGACAAAAATACTTTCAAAAAACGGTTTAGTGACAGGCGCGGAGATAGAGCATAACGGGAAAACCGAAAAAATAGAAACAAACGATATTATTCTTGCGATAGGTCACAGTGCGCGGGACACATTTAAAATGCTCTTTGAAAACGGTATTATTATGGAGGCAAAGCCGTTTTCCGTCGGCGCGAGGATAGAACACTTGCAGTCGGCAACGGATATGGCGCAGTTCGGCGCGGACGCAAAGTCACTCGGACTTCCGCCCGCTGACTACAAGCTCGCTGTCCACCTCAAAAACGGACGCGGCGTTTATACATTCTGTATGTGTCCCGGCGGCTATGTCGTCGCGGCAGCAAGCGAGGTGAACCGTTTAGTCACCAACGGAATGAGCTTGTACGACAGAAGCAATATAAACTCTAACAGCGCGCTGCTTGTAAGCGTATCGCCGAAGGATTTCGGCAGCTCCTCTCCCCTGTCGGGAATAGAATTTCAGCGCCGCCTTGAAAGCGCCGCCTTTTCTCTCGGCGGCGGAGGGTATTGCGCTCCCGTCCAGCGCGTCGGAGATTTTCTCAAGCGTCGGAGAAGCGCGGGATTCGGAGATGTTCTCCCGACCTACAAGCCCAATACTGCGCTTGCGGTACTCGATGACTGTCTGCCCGAATTTGTGGCGGATTCAATGCGCGAAGGAATCATAGAAATGGATAAACGGCTTCACGGCTTCGCCGCGAGCGACGCGCTGCTGACCGCTGTGGAGAGCCGCAGCTCATCACCCGTGCGAATAATACGAGATAGTTATTTACAGTCTCCCGTCATGCGGGGACTCTATCCGTGCGGCGAGGGCGCGGGTTACGCAGGCGGTATAGTCTCAGCCGCGGTAGACGGCATAAAATGCGCCGAGGCAGTGCTTCGCCGCGGCGGTTAGAATACATATCCACGCACCGTTTTGAAATATATTAAGAGGCAAAAGGAGGAATCCTATGAAATGGGAATTTGATTTTCTTGATTTTATCAGGAATAACATTTCAAACCCGTTTTTGGACTTTATCGCGGTTCTGATAAGCTCATTGGGCACATTATGTATCCTGTGGGCAGTTTTGACGTTTTTATTTTTGATTATTAAAAGGACACGCCGGCTTGGAGTCGCGATGCTTATATCATTCGCGCTTTCGTTTATAATAGGGAACTGTATTATCAAACCCGCTGTCGCGCGAATACGTCCTTATGATGTTAATACCGCGATACAGCTTATTGTCAGACCCGAGTCAGACTATTCGTTTCCTTCGGGACATACACTTTTTGCTTTCTCAAGCGCAACAGTGATTTTCATGAGATACAGAAAGACCGGAATATTTTTTTTGATTTTCGCCGTACTCATGGGACTTTCAAGGCTGTATCTTTATGTACACTTCCCCACGGACGTTATTTGCGGCGCGCTCTTAGGCATAATAATAGGCATAGCGTCGCACTATCTCGAAAAACAGATACATTCTCTCGGCAATAAGCGCGAAAGCGCCTGAAAAAGCCTTATGGATCATACAGAGCCATAAGGCTTTTTGACATATTCACGGACAGTCATATTCCATATTGTACAAGCATATGCTTTACAAATGCTTTCGGAGCGTGATCTGCGTGGATATTATAGTCAAAATAAACAAGATGATAAATTCCGTTGTATGGGGTCCCGCCGTACTTATTGCGCTGCTTTGCATAGGGATATTCTTTTCATGCAGGCTCGGCTTTTTGCAGATTTTAAAATTCAGGCTTTGGTGGAATGAAACGGCAGGATCACTTTTCACACGAAAAAGCAGAAAATCAGAGCATGGGAAAATCAGTCCGTTCCGCGCTATGTCAACCGCTCTCGCGGGAGCTATCGGAACGGGAAACATAGTCGGGGTTGCCACAGCGATAACTCTCGGGGGTCCGGGGTCGATATTCTGGATGTGGATATCAAGTATATTCGGAATGGCGACTATATTTGCCGAAAATGTCCTCGGCGTCCTTTACCGCGAAAAGCGTGACGGCAAATACGTCGGCGGTCCTATGTACTACATAAGAAAGGGACTGCACAGCAAATGGCTTGCCGCGGTTTTTGCGGTGTCCTGCATACTCGCCTCTCTCGGTATGGGAAACATGACGCAGTCAAACGCCGTATCCGGAGCGCTTTATGTAGGCTTTGACGTTTCTCCGGAAATTACGGGGGCGTTTCTCACGTCACTTGTCGGGGTCGTAATATTCGGAGGCATAGAGCGCATATCGTCATTTACCGCGAAAATCGTACCAATCATGTCGGTGCTTTATACGCTCGGAGCGTTGGTGATAGTTTTTGTCAATATAAAAAAAGTCCCCGGAGCATTCGGGGAGATTTTTTCGTCGGCATTCGACATAAGTTCCGCGGCGGGCGGATTCTTAGGCTACGGAATGTCGAGAGCGCTCAAGTACGGCATCTCGCGCGGCGTATTCTCAAACGAGGCGGGACTCGGAAGCTCCCCGATAGTCTACGCAGCCGCTGATACCGACGAACCCTGCAAGCAGGGTATGTGGGGTATTTTTCAGGTGTTTATCGATACAACCGTGCTGTGTACGCTTATGGCGCTGTGCATACTCTGTACAGGAGCGCATGAGAGCGGCCTTGACGGAGTCGCCATGTGTTCTCTCTGCTTTGAAAGTGTCTTTGGGAATTTTGGCAAGTATTTTATGGCGCTGGCAATCACACTGTTTGGCATAGCAACGCTTGTTTCGTGGTCATATTACGGAGAACGCTCCGTCGAGTACCTCGCACACGGAAGATTTATTAAATCCTACCGAATCGCATATACGCTTATAACCTTTGTCGGCTGTGTACTCAACCTCAATCTTGTATGGGAAATTTCCGACACATTCAACGGTCTTATGGCTATTCCGAATATGATCGCCATCGTTCTGCTCTCAGGTACCGTCAAAAAGGAGTACGACAGCTATTTGAAGCGTCTGCCGTCAGCGCGGGGCTGCTTGAGTTAGCTGCACGCGCTCTCGTATGCGGCTATGCCATTGTTTAATACCATAATCCCGGTACGCAT
>CAYLOD010000084.1:4794-6715 GCA_964385235.1 uncultured Clostridium sp. | reverse complement strand
CGCAAGACGCGGAATCGCTCGCTTGCGCTCGCTCGACGTCGGCAAGGGACGCTTACTGCCGCGTGGGGACGAAGTTACCAATGAGTTACCATGTGCAAATTAAGTAAAAAACTTTCTGCGCGGCACACAACAGACCCTTATCGGCATCGAAGTTTTTTGACGTATGTCAAAAAACGACTTCGCGTCTTGCCCGCGGGGGCACCCCGCCGCGAGGGGGACGAAGTTACAAATGGACTTCCTATACAGGGGTTGTCCCGCTGCGCGGTAAACAAAAATCATTTATGATTGCCGAGTGCCTCGACAGGAACGTGATTATCTGTCCCGAATATTTTTGATAATATCTTCAACCATAGATTTCACTTTCGGGTCTTTTTCCATATTTTTTTCGACCTGTTTCACGGCATATACTATTGTAGAGTGATCTCTGCCGCCGAATTCGTCGCCGATAAGGTTCATTGAGAGCTGAGTTATTTCGCGAACGACGTAGATAGCTATCTGGCGTGCGTTTGAAATATTGGAGTTGCGCTTTGAGGAACGTATATCATCGGCTGTGACGCCGAAAGTACGCGCAACCTCCTCGATTATTTTCTCAACGGTGAGAGGCGGCGGCTGGTCGTTGTTCAGAATATCCGAAATGACCTTTTGAGCCGAGTTTATAGTTATCTTTTCCCCGTAAAGCAGACTTTTTGCCTTCAATTTCTTTACTACGCCCTCAAGCTGGCGTATATTGGCTTTAAGCTTGGTGGCTATGTACTCGCATACGTCGTCGGGAACATCTATATCGAGAAGTTCCGCTTTTCTCTTTATAATAGCGCTCCGCGTTTCAAAATCGGGCGGCTGAATATCGGCGATAAGTCCGGATTCAAAACGGTTTCTCAACCTGTCCGCAAGCGACTGTATTTCTTTCGGCGGTCGGTCAGATGTGAGAACTATTTGTTTTTTTGATTCGTACAGCGCGTTAAAGGTGTGGAAAAATTCCTCCTGGGTTGATTCCTTGCCGCCGATGAACTGCACGTCGTCTACAAGCAGAATATCTGAATTTCTGTACTTTTGACGAAATTCGCTTGTTTTGGCAAGTCTTATTGATTCTATAAGCTCGTTTGTAAAGTCGTCGCCCTTAATATAGATTATTTCCTTTTCGGGGAAAATACTCTTGACCTCGTTTTTGATTGCGTTGAGAAGATGAGTTTTTCCAAGTCCCGAGTTGCCGTATATAAAGAGCGGGTTATACGCAAAGCCGGGATTCGCCGCGACGGCAAGCGAAGCGGCGTGGGCAAATTTATTCGACGAGCCCACTATGAATGTGTCAAATGTAAATTCATAATCCGCATCAAGGATATTTTCGTTAATATCATCTTCCTGCTGGGTTATTTCATCGGGAATAGTAAAGACAATATCTATTCCCGCCCCAAAGACGCTCTGAAAAGCATCGTTCAAAAGCGGCATATAGCATCTCGTCAGTGTCTGGCGGTGAAAGTCGCCCGGAACCATAAGGATTGCCTTGCCTTGAGCAAAATCAAGCTTTACGGGTTCTATTTTACTTATCCATGTCTTATATGCGACATCGGTAATACGCTGTCTGCAATAGTCGCAAATTATTCCCCATGCCTCGTTAAAGGAATCCATAGTTTTTTCATCTCCTTATATAATAAATAAATACAAATAATACGAAAATATTATATTCCGGTAATTATCACATTATCAGTCAAGCTCAAACTCTTAACCATAATCCCTCATTATCAAGTATAGCATAATTTAATAATAAAATCAAGGTCGCGGGCAGCGCCCGCGGGAAAGACGCAAGACGCGGAGTCGTTTTTCGCCGTACGGCGAAAAACTTCGACGCCGATAAGGGTCTGTAATGTGCCGCGCAGGAAGTTAATACTTGATTAGCGCACGGCAGTTCATTGATAACTTCTCC
>CAYLOD010000084.1:0-4694 GCA_964385235.1 uncultured Clostridium sp. | reverse complement strand
GTTAATACTTGATTAGCGCACGGCAGTTCATTGATAACTTCTCCCCCACGCGGCAATAAACTTCCCTTGCCGACGTCGAGCGAGGCTTGCCGAGCGACTACGTGTCTTGCGTGTCGAGGCACTCGACCGCGTCTTGCCCGCGGGCGCTGCCCGCCGCCGCAAAATAATTAAAATTGGTGTTGACAAAACGGCTAAGAATAAGTTATAATGCTAATTTGTAAGGTTATAGTTTATTTCTGAATTTTGGGGAATGTATTGTTCCGCCTTTATTCCGGATTTTTGAAAGGAGGGTTTTAAAATGCTGAGAACATATCAGCCTAAAAAGATTCACAGAAAGAAGGAGCATGGCTTCAGAAAGAGAATGTCGACAAAAAACGGCCGCAAGGTGATCGCCCGCAGGAGAACAAAGGGCAGAAAAAGATTAACCTACTGATTGTGTAAGATATTTCAAACCTTGAGGGAATATTATAGTGTCTTTAAAGAACAAGTGATATTTCAATGTATGAAAACGGCTTTTGTATGACTTGAATGTATGTGCCGGGTGATAACTTTGAACGAATACGTTACATTAAAAAAAAATAACGAGTTCAGACGGCTTTACTCAAATGGCAGGATTTACCGGAACAGGCTCGTTGTGACGTATGTTATGAAAACAAAACGGGATTGTGCAAGAGCGGGTATCACCACAAGCAAAAAAATAGGTAATGCCGTTTTGAGAAACAGATCTCGCAGAATCATAAGAGAGGCGTATCTCTCTGTCCTGCCTGAAATCAATACCGGCTGCGACATTGTATTTGTGGCGAGAGGGAAAACTCCCTTTGTAAAGAGCAGCGATATTCTGCGTGTCATGAAAAAACAGCTGAAGGAAGCGGGGGTTCTTGTATGAAGCGCCCGCTTATTTGGCTTATTTCTTTTTACAGGAAATATATTTCTCCTTTAAAGAAAACTCCATGCTGTAAGTATGTACCCACCTGTTCGACATATGCCCTCGAGGCGGTCAAGACTCACGGGGCGCTGAAGGGGGGTCTGCTCTCAATATACAGAGTATTGAGGTGCAACCCGTTTTCAAGAGGAGGGTACGACCCTGTCCCCGAAAAAAAGGCTAAAAGGGTCAGAAACTACGGAAAGGTTAATTTCCGCTAAAAAGGCGAAGGGATTTGGTTTTTGAAAAATGTATAATATTATGAATTTCATAGGAGGGATTTTCGGATATATCCTTTTAGGCTCCTTTTTACTCGTTAAGAATTTCGGAATATCCATTATAATTTTTTCTATTACCATTAAGCTTCTGATGTTTCCTCTTTCGGTCAAGCAGCAGAAATCCATGGCTGCCAACGCGAGAATACAGATGAAACAGCAGGAGATAATGAAAAAATACGCGAATAACAGGGAAAAAGCAAGCGAAGAACTTATGGTTCTAATGGAAAAGGAGGGCGCGAGTCCCTATTCGGGTTGTCTGACGTCTTTACTTCCGCTTATTGTAATGATGTGCATTTACTATGCCGTTATAAATCCGCTTACAAATACGCTCCATATCGCGGCGGACAAGGTATCTACGGCTCTCAATACTCTCGGCACACTTCCCGGTATAGGAGCGAGCTTTAACTCATATTACGGACAAATAGACCTTATAAAGTATTTTCCGCAGCTTCAGTCGCATCTTGTCAATGCCGACGGCAGCGCGCTTTTCGACGCTAAAGACTGCCAGAGCATTATGGACTTTCATAACGGGTTTAACTTTTTCGGTCTTGATCTTCTCGCTACTCCGTCGGCGTCGGGATTCGGCACATTGTTATGGATAATTCCCGTACTGTGCTTTGTCACGGCTGTAGCAAGCACATTTATACTGCAGAAACTCAACGGCACAAGTATGCGCGGTCCCGGATCGGGCTGTATGAAGATAATGGTATTTGTTATGCCGCTTTTCAGCGCGTATATCGCGTACACAGTTCCCGCGGCTGTCGGATTTTACTGGATCTGCTCTACCGTATTCGGCTTTTTACAGTCGGTTGTACTGAATAAGTTCTATAATGTAAATATCATGGAAGCGAGAGCGGAGGCTCAAAGGATAGTATTCAGGGAACAGGAGGAGGCAAACGTCGCTTTCGTCAACGCGACCGCGACAGTCAAAGCCCCTGTAAAGAAAAACAGCGAAAAGAAAATTAACAACAATACTTCTAAAAAGAAAAAAAATACCTCTAAAAACAAGCAGTCGGGCAGCGATTACAGAGGAAAGAAAAAATAATTTCCGGGGTGAAAATAATGATAAAGGAAACTATAAAGGAAGCCGAAACAATAGAGGAGGCAAAGGCTCTCGCACTAAAGGAGCTTGCTGTGGACGAGGAAAGAGTACAGTTTGAGATACTTGCTCAGCCCGAAAAGAAAAAATTCGGTCTTTTCGGCGGTTCACCCGCGAAAGTGAGGGCATACTATGAGGAAACCGCGATAGACACGGCAAAAGCTTATCTTACGGACGTTCTCGAAAAGCTCGGCGTCACGAATATTGTTATTGAGACGAGAAAAACCGAGGACGGCGCGGAGTTTGACGTAAACGGCGATGATATAGGATTCATCATCGGACACAGAGGCGAAACGCTTGACGCTTTGCAGTACCTCACAGGTCTTGTTGTGAACCATATCCGCGACGAGTATTTCAGGGTGATTATAAATATAGGCAACTACCGTGAAAAGAGAGAGAAAACTCTCGAGATGCTCGGCAGAAAGCTTGCGTTCAAGGCGTGCAAGACAGGCGAGAAGATTTCTCTTGAGCCGATGAATCCGTATGAGCGCAGAATAATACATACGGCGGTACAAAAGGTTCGCGGCGCGACGTCGTGGTCTGAGGGCGAAAACCTGCAAAGGCACGTCGTTATAAGTTCTGACCGCAAAAAGCAGCAGTCCGGCGGCAAAAGCGGCAGATACGACAGCGGTTACGGAAAAACAGACCGGCCCCGCCGCCGTTCGGGCACATATCAGCGCAGAGAATACAGCGAGGAACAGAAAAAAGCTCATCCCGACGATACGGTTTTGTCGGGCTTTGAGAATGAAGGCATCGATGACGCTGCTTCAACCTCGCTCTACGGAAAAATAGAAATAAATAAGGATTGATAATAACAGCATCGCCGCCTGCGGCGGTGCTGTATTTTCAATATGGAGTTTCGTCCCATCGGGCTCCGTCCCATTGGGCTCCGTCCCGCCGTATTAGAGGCGAGGAACATTAACAGTGGTTATAACGTAACAGGAGAAAACAGTACATGAGCGAAAGGACAATAGCCGCCATTTCTACGCCGCAGGGTGTGGGCGGCATCGGAATTATAAGGATTTCGGGCGAAGATGCTCTTATCATAGCACAGAGGATTTTCAGATCGGTTACAGGTAAGGATATTTTAAAAATGAAAGGCTATACTGCCGCCTATGGTCATATTTATGACGGCGATGAACTTATTGACAGCGGCGTACTGCTTGTTTATCTTGCCCCGAACAGTTACACGGGAGAAAATGTCGCGGAAATTTCATGTCATGGCGGGCTGTATGTTACAAGGCGTGTTTTGCGCGCCGCGCTAAACGCGGGAGCGTCTGCGGCTGAAGCGGGGGAGTTTACCAAAAGGGCTTATTTAAACGGAAAAACAGGTCTGACCGAGGCGGAGGGAATAATGGATATTATTTCCGCCGTAGGTGAGCAGTCCTCGCGTGCCGCGCTCGGAGCGATGAACGGGGCATTGAGGAAAAGGATTGACTTCATAAAAGACAGTCTGATAGCGGTCGCGGCTCATCTGTCGGCGTGGGCTGATTATCCCGAGGACGACATTCCCGACGTGTCGGAGGAAAAGCTTCTGACAGAATTATCCGTGAATGTTGAAAGGCTGAACGAGTTGTTAAACACCTATGACGCGGGAAAGATCATACGGGAGGGAATAGACACTGTTATAGCGGGAAAGCCGAATGTAGGCAAAAGCACGCTGATGAATCTGCTTTCCGGGTATGAGCGTTCCATTGTCACCGACGTTCCGGGAACGACCCGTGACATTATAGAGGATACGGTCATGCTCGGGGACATACCGCTTTGTTTATCGGATACGGCAGGCATCAGAGCGACCGACGATCCCGTAGAGAGCATAGGTGTTGAAAGAGCGCGGAAAAGGGTGAGGAGCGCGGGCTTGGTTCTTGCTGTATTTGATTCATCTCAGGAACTTTCCGTTGACGACAAGGAGCTGATAGAGCTTATACGCGGTTGTCCGAGTGTTGCCGTTATCAACAAAAGCGATTTAAAGACTCTGATTGACATTGATTATATAAAATCCCGCATAGACAATGTAGTGATGATTTCCGCAAAGTCGGGCGCGGGCGCGGGTGAGCTTGAGAAAGTGGTTTCCGAAATAACGGGCGCTTCGGCTCTCGATCCGTCCGCGGCGATAATAGCGAATGAGCGTCAGCGCGATTGTGCCAAGCGGGCGAAAGATTTCCTCACAGAAGCGTCGGACGCTCTCAAAAGCGGCATAACGCTTGACGCGATAACGGTTATAATAGAGGACGCCGTTTCGGCGCTTTCAGAACTTACGGGCGAACGCGCTTCCGAAGCGGTAGTAAATTCCGTCTTTTCTCAATTCTGCGTCGGCAAATAGTCGAGTGCCTCGACACGCAAGACGCGGTCGAGTGCCTCGACACGCAAGACGCGGAATCGCTCGCTTGCGCTC
>CAYLOD010000083.1:0-7501 GCA_964385235.1 uncultured Clostridium sp. | reverse complement strand
CCTGTTTCGGCAATGAGATTCCAAAAGTTGTTTTCAATCGGCGCGACATAGAAGTCGAGAACTATCGCCTTTTTGCCGTCAACCTCGCGTGAACCGAACTTGACATTGCCGAGATCGACTGTTTCACCGTTTCTGTTTACAACGATTTGAGGGCTGAATTCTCCTTCGCTGTTTTCCGTCGCTGTAACAAGCGCAAAGGTCATATCCTGAGATGTATAAGTTCTGTAGCCGTTTATAGAAACTATCTTGTCGCCGATCTTAAGCGAAGAAGATGTTTCCGCGTTTTCATGGAACTTTGATACCGTCGTTGACGCAAACTGCGAATTAGGTATGAGCGTTATCATCATAAGCACAAAGCCGAGCACAATATTCATAACCGCGCCCGCAACGACTATGATAATGCGCTTCCAGCAAGGCTTGTTGCCGAATGCGCGCTCATTGTCGCTTTCCTCGTCCTCGCCCTCCATCGCACAGAACCCGCCTATCGGAAAAAGCCTCAGTGAGTAAAGCGTTTCACCCTTTTTAAATTTAAGAATCTTCGGACCCATACCGAGGGCAAATTCGTTGACCTGAACACCCGAAAGCTTCGCCGTAATATAATGGCCGAACTCGTGGATCAGAATAATCAGCTCAAACAGTAAAACACCGATTATTATAAGTAATGCAACTTTTATTGTAAACATCTCCCTTTTATCTTAATATCATGAAGAATACTCACTCGTCACTATTTTTCTGGCTTCTCTGTCAGCCGTAAACACATCATCTATATTTATGTTTTGTTTATTCGGAATATTTATCATAGCTTTATTTATCAGCCTCGGTATATCCAAAATACCTATTCTCCCGTTCAGGAAAAGCTCTACGGCGGCCTCGTTCGCGCCGTTAGCGGCGGCGGGCATGACCCCGCCCTGCAAAAATGCGCTCTCACACAGCGCGAGACACTTAAATACTTCCCTGTCGGGCTTGGAAAATGTCAGTGGGCACATCTCGGCAAAATTGAGCGGCACGGACGGCGATTTCATTCTCTCCGGATATGTAATCGCATACTGTATCGGTATACGCATATCCGCCGGGCCGAGCTGGGCAATAACCGCGTTATCGTTGAGCTCTACCATAGAGTGTATAATGCTTTCGCGATGAACCACGACCTCAATATAGTCAAGACCGACGTCAAACAGATGACACGCCTCAATAACCTCAAGTCCCTTATTCATCATCGTCGCGGAATCTATTGTTATCTTCGCTCCCATGCTCCAGTTCGGGTGGTTAAGCGCCTCCTTGACCGTTACTCCCTCAAGCTCCCCGCGCGTTTTCCCGAAAAAAGGTCCTCCGGACGCGGTGAGGATTATTTTTTTAAGCGCACCCCCCGGGATTCCCTGAAGGCATTGAAATATCGCGCTGTGCTCACTGTCAACAGGGAGAAGCTTTACCCCGTTTTCCTCGGCAGCCTTTTTGACTATTTCCCCGCCTGTAACTAATGTTTCCTTATTGGCAAGCGCAATATCCTTTTTCGCGTATATTGCCTCAAGCGTGGGACGAAGCCCCGCAATACCGACAATGGCATTCACCGCAAGCTCGCTTCCCGAAAGCCTCGCGCATTCGAGGACGCCGTCACTGCCGCCGAAAACCTTAATGCCGGTATCCGACAGGTTATTTTTAAGCTCTGAATATTTGCTTTCATCAGCTATACAGACGGCACGCGGGACGAACTCGCGCGCCTGTTCCTCAAGCAGCCTGGCACTTCTGTTTGCCGTCAAAGCCATGACGTTTATTTTCAGATTTCGCGCAACGTCGAGTGTCTGTCTGCCGATAGAACCGGTAGAACCTAAAAGGGTAATATTTTTATACATATTATCACCGATCCTATATCTCGATAAAAAAGCCGCTGTATATGCGTTCCTCTGCATAACTCAGGCGGGAACCGCACCTTGACGGGCAAGTCCCTTATTGAAAAATCGCAGGCACGCTCAACAGCAAAGTATCGGAAAATATGATAACGAAATTAACAAAAACGGAGCGACAAGAATCACACTGTCAAAGCGGTCGAGAATACCTCCGTGACCGGGTATAATATTCCCATAGTCCTTGATATTGTACGCACGCTTGACAAGAGAAAAGCTAAGATCTCCGATAACCGAAATAAGCGAACCGACAAACGAAATAATAATCAGATTTACATAGTTTACACTTTGAATATCCTTATAAATAAAAGCGGAAAAAATATATACCAAAAGGCAGCACATACCAACGCATACGACAGTGCCGCCTATAACACCCTCGACAGTCTTTTTGGGGCTTATTTTGGGACACAGCTTATGCTTTCCGAAAAAGCTGCCCGCAAAATACGCCCCCGCGTCCGCGAGCCACGGCATAGCAAGTACAAGAACAAAATAAAATACGGAATGAGCGGCGTCAAAATTTTTCATTGAAACTATTGCCGACAGCGCAAACGATATGATTATAGTCATTCCGTATGTATCGGAAACATCTCTGAACGATATTTTTTCGTGATAAAATATCATGACGCAAAGCATCACTGTTGTATAAACGTACCAGACTATAAGAGAAACACCAAATGTCATAAGCAAGGTATTGCACAATGCAAACAGAATGCTCGGCACACTAAGTCGGTATTCCTTTAAAAATCCGATAGCGTGGATAAATTCGCCTACGGCTGCGGCACATACGACAGCGACAAATATGTCAATAAAGACAGGGTACATTGTTCCGAAAAATATCACAAGCAGAACGAGAGAAATGCCAACGGCGGCTGATAATATTCGTTTCGCCATTTAAACACCCCCAAAACGCCTGTTTCTTTTACTGTAATAATCTATCGCTCGTATAAGGTCATCATCTGTAAAGTCGGGCCAGAGCACATCTGTAAAGTAAAACTCGGAATAAGACGACTGATATAAGAGAAAGTTGCTGATACGCGTCTCCCCGCCCGGACGGATAATCAGATCGGGGTCGGGCTGTCCCGCCGTATACAGGCGCTGCTCAAAGGCTTCCTTAGTAATTTCTTCGGGAGAAATCTTACCGTCGGCGCAGTCCCGGCACAATGATTTGGCGGCGCGGAGTATCTCATCCCTTCCGCCATAGTTCATGGCTATGTTAAGAACCATACCCTCTCTGTCCTTGGAAACCTCCTCTGTTTCGTCAATAAGCTTTTGCAGCGGCTGCGAAAAGCCGCTCTTGTCACCTATAAATCTCACTACAACATCATCGTCACGAAAATCGGTAAGAGAGTCGACAAGGTATTTATGAAACAGCTTCATCAGCGCGTCTACCTCGTCGGCGGGACGGCTCCAGTTTTCCGTCGAAAAGGCATAAACCGTAAGGTACTTTATGCCTATTCTGCTTGCGTACCGTGTTATATGGCGAAACGTAGCCGCACCGGCAGTGTGACCCGCTGAGCGCGGCATACCCCGCTTTTTGGCCCATCTGCCGTTGCCGTCCATTATAATAGCAATATGGGCGGGTATTGCACCGCCCGACTGTTTATCTTCCTGTTTTTGCTTAATCATATTTTTATTCTCCAAGGGTGCTAAATCACATTTCCATGATTTGCTTCTGCTTTTTATCACAGACGCTTTCTACTTCCTTGATACGCTTATCGGTAATATCCTGTATTTTTTTCTCTGCCTTGCTCTCGTCGTCTTCCGTAAGCTCGCCGCTCTTCTTCATAGCCTTGAACTTATCCATAGCTTCACGTCTGAAGGAGCGGATAGAAACCTTGGTTTCCTCAGCCATCTTGGAAACCTCTTTAACAATTTCCTTACGTCTGTCCTCGGTGAGCGGCGGGAAAATCATTCTGATTATTTTTCCGTCAGACTGCGGGTTTATGCCAATGTCAGACGCCTGAATAGCCTTCTCGATCGCCCGGCACACGGAAACGTCCCACGGCTGAATCGTGAGCGTCCTTGCCTCTGTTACAGAAACGGCTGCAAGCTGATTGACGGGCGTAGGCGTACCGTAATAATTGACAGTCACCTTGTCGAGTACCGCGGGATTGGCGCGGCCCGCTCTTATAGATGCGTATGTTTCCTCGAGATGAGCTATTGATTTAGCCATTTTTTCATCAGCGTTCTTTAAAACCTCTTTCATAATAAGTACCTCCTGATTATATAATTTAATCAATTATCTCTATGAACGGAATGAACGGAAAATCACTGCACAAGCGTTCCCACCTGCTCGCCGCAGACTGCGGAAACTATATTTTCGGGATTGTCCAAGCTGAAAACAATTATCGGGATATTGTTATCCTTGCATATTGCTGCCGCTGTGCTGTCCATGACCCCGAGGCTCTTGTTAAGGACGTCATGAAATGTCAGAGTCTTATATTTTTTCGCGTTCGGATTTTTCTTGGGGTCGCTGTCGTAAACGCCGTCAACCATTGTAGCCTTGAGGATTATATCCGCCTCAATCTCAGCCGCTCTCAGAGCGGCAGCCGTATCTGTCGAGAAAAAAGGATTGCCTGTTCCGCAGCCGAAAACTACAACTCTGCCCTTTTCAAGGTGGCGGACCGCTTTGTTTCTTATATAAGGCTCCGCGACCTGCTGCATTGTGATCGCTGTCTGAACCCTGACCTGTAAATCAAACTGTTCGAGAGCGTCGGCAACGCCGAGGGCATTGATGACTGTCGCAAGCATTCCCATATGGTCGGCGCGCGTTCTGTCCATTTGTCCGCTGGAGCGTCCTCTCCAGAAATTTCCGCCGCCGACGACAATGGCGACCTGAACGCCCATGTCGGCGCATTTTTTAATCGGCTCACAAAATTTCAATACCGTTTCAAAATCAATACCGTGCTTTTCAGCGCCCGCAAGGGATTCACCGCTCAGCTTTAACAAAATCCTTTTATATTTCGGTGCCAATTATATCACTCCCATTATACATTACGTCAGGTTAGTCTGTTATATATTTTACTATATTTTCCCTCGGGTGTAAAGATATTATTTGTGAACAAATTCGCAATTATCCGACAGCGCGTTTCCCGAATTAAGCGGGGGCTTGTCCCGTCATTCAACGCGTAGGACGCGGCGTAATCAGCGTGAAACCCTGACGGGGCATATTGCCTCAGTTATATTTCTACCACGCTTTCACCGTTCGGCATAGCAGCTTTTCTGAGACTTTTGCGTTTAACAGCATATGTTCGCTCGTCGGCCGCCTTGATAAAAGCGAGCAAACACCAGCAGCTTATCATGCTTGAGCCTCCGGCGCTTACAAACGGCAGAGTAACACCCGTAAGCGGAAGAATATCCGTAGATCCGAAGATATTCAGCGACGCCTGAAACAAAAGAAGTCCCGCGGCCGAACAAGCAGCTATTGAATAGAAAGACGAACGGCTTCTCGTGGTGACGGTGCAGGCATAGATAACCAGCCCCGCTATAGATACCGCGATAAGTATCGCTATGATAAATCCCATTTCCTCACAAACCAGTCCGAAAACAAGGTCGCTTTCAGACGCGAAAATATTCTGCAGTCCACCCACTCCAACGCCTGTGCCGAAAAGACCTCCGCTTGCGGAATAAATAAGCGTTCTCACCTGCTGGTAGCCTTTGTCGTCGGCGTCGCTCCATACATTTCCCCATATCGCGAATCTGTCGGCGATATAAGGCTTGGCCATCAGAACGAGCATCGCGCCGAAAACCGCCGCCGAAATCGCGAGAATAACCGTTTTAATATCACCCGAGCGCATGAACGCTATGATCAAAAATGTCACAAAGAATATTATCGCGGTTCCCAGGTCGCTCATAATAAACAGCGCGCCGATACAGAGCGCGGTAAATATAATAAACTCCGTAAGGTTCTTTTTAGTTAGCAGGGCGTCAAGCGTAGACGCTCCGACAAAAATATACGCTATTTTGACAAACTCCGACGGCTGAACCGAGACAGGGCCTATCACGATCCAGTTCGCCGCACCGTGCGTCACCCTGCCGAGCAAAAGGTTAAGACCGAGTACCGCTACCGCGCCTATTGTTATAATAAGACGCCATTTCATAACTCTGTCGGGTATTTCAATGAATTTTATCAGCAAGCAGAATCCTATGGCCCCGCATATTGCCGTTATAAGCTGAACCCAGCCTGTTCTTATGTCATGAGAGGCGGCAAGCAATATTCCGATGGACGAAAGAAACAGCGCTATTGCCTCAAGCTCAAATGTAACGCGCTTTAAAGCAGTCCGTGTCACTATGAAGAATATCCACATAAATATCACATAAACAGCCGCGATAGGCGCGACATCAAAGCTTTCAAGGTTTATGCACGCCTCAGCCGCGAGCATTACGGTAAACAGTGTTACAAGAAACAACAAAAAAGATGGGGCGACAGTTTTTTTCATCGGTTTATTTTTTCGTGTGAGCACCTCATCCTGCAAGACGTCGCCATAGTCGTCGGCGCGGTGCAGCGTAAGCGTTGTACCGCCTATATTTATTCTGTCGCCGATATAGACGGCCGTTCTGCCGACTGCGGGGTTATTATTTACCGTGACACCCGCCTTTGATCCCGTATCGGATATGAACCAGCCCGCCTCACGACGAAGCAGAACCGCGTGATCACGCGAAACCGCAGGATTTTTAAGGCGAATATCGCTCCCCCTGCTCCTTCCGATAGATGTTTCCCAATATCTGACGGGATAAACCCTTTGCGCGGCTTCATCCTCAAGCACAATAAGAGCGCCCTCGCTCCTGCGGTTATACCTCAGCGACACAAACGCCCGTATCACTATCGCAAGCGCGACAAACGGCATAAGAAGCCTAAGCGCCCATGAAACATATTCCATTTACTGACCTCCCATCAAGGCTCCCGCTGAAATTGTCCTTTGTTTTATATTATCATATTACTTGCATAAAGTCTTGTCAAGCGCGATGTATTAATCACGGGAGGCTTGTTTGCCGAATATCGGATTTTGTACTGTGAATTAAAGGATTACAGAATAAGATATAACCACCGCTAATCTCCCCGACGGGTTCCGCCCGACTCTAAGGTGATGTAACGGAGCCCGGCGGTAAACATTTATCGCTTCTGCGGGGAAATCCGGTCCCCCCGATTAAGCGATCAAAATCACTTCGGAATTTTGGCAGCTTGTTGAAGATGCGCTTAAAATATAATATTTTTATTGCTATAATATAATATTTTTATATTATATTGTTTGCTTTAAAGTATTTATTATTAAACCGAACAATGAGTTAATATAAATAACAATAATATGGACATTTTTTTCATTTTCTCAGCTGTATAATATTTTTGCAGGCAGGTTGACACGTTATTCGTCGGGCGGAAGCTTTAATAAGAGGCTTGCCCCGTCAATATAAAAAATAAAATTAAATTTATAAATGAGGTGCATATTTTGAGAGTAGATACTAAAAACATAGTGGCTACTGTCGCTTACCTGATAGGCATACGCAAAAGCGCGTGGATCTCGGTATACAGTGACAGCTGCCCGGAGCTGCTCAGCGAGCTCGAAAGCAATCAAAACGCGGTTACGATCCGCTATTTATGC
>CAYLOD010000082.1:0-7656 GCA_964385235.1 uncultured Clostridium sp. | reverse complement strand
GAAACAGGCAAGGGAGTGGTATCAACAGTCCGTCTTGTCTGGGCAAGCCTGTTCGGACTCATTACCGGGCGTTTCGGCTTTAATGAGCTTGCGGGGCCTATCGGTATGACGTCGGCTATATCTCAGGTCGCCGGCGCGGGACTTGAGAGCAGCTTCGGCGATGCTGTTTTAAATATAGTCAACATTATGATGATGATAACAGTCAACCTCGGCGTTGTAAACCTGCTCCCGCTGCCCGCGCTTGACGGCGGCAGACTTGTGTTTCTGCTCATTGAGCTTATAAGGAGAAAGCCTGTGCCCGCCAAATACGAAGGCATGGTACACGCGATAGGAATGATTATACTTCTGCTGTTTATGGTCATCGTATCGTTCAGTGATATTTTGAGAATCTTTACAGGATCGGGGCTTGGAGGATGACGAGAAGAAAGACAAAAAAGATTAAGCTTGGAAATATATATATCGGCGGTGACGCTCCGATCACGGTTCAGTCAATGCTGAATGTACCCGCAAGCGATATTGAGGGAAGCGTCAGACAGGCTGTGCGGCGTGAGAAGGCGGGATGCGAGATAATAAGGGCGGCTGTTCCGAATATGGACGCGGTAAGGCTTATTCCCGCGCTCAAGGAAAATGTCACCGTCCCCATTGTCGCTGATATACATTTCGACTATCGTCTTGCGATCGAGGCTGCGGCGGCGGGTGTAGATAAAATAAGAATAAATCCGGGAAACATCGGCAGCGGCGATAGAGTAAGGCAGGTTGTAACGGCGTGCCGAAGCCGCGGTATACCGATAAGAATCGGAGTGAACTCAGGTTCGCTTGAAAAGGAGATCCTCGCGAAGCACGGTCATCCGACGCCCGAAGCGCTCTGCGAAAGCGCGCTATATCACGCGTCGCTTCTTGAGAAATTTGACTTTGACGATATTGTGCTTTCCATGAAAAGCTCGTCCGTACCGTTTATGGTCAAAGCATACGAGCTTGCCGCTGAGAAGTGCGATTATCCGCTGCATCTCGGGGTTACGGAGGCCGGCACTCACCATATGGGCGTCATAAAATCAGCCGCGGGAATAGGTTCGCTTTTGCTTGACGGAATAGGCGACACGATAAGGGTTTCTCTGACTGACGACCCCGTCAATGAGGTAAAGGCGGCAAGGGATATTTTAAAAGCCCTCGAAATAAGGAAGGACGGCGTCAAATTCGTTTCCTGTCCGACCTGTGGCAGGACGAGCATAGACCTTATAAAGCTTGCAAAGGAAGTTGAAAAAAGACTTGAAGACTGTGATAAAAATATTACAGTGGCAGTGATGGGCTGCGCGGTGAACGGACCGGGCGAGGCGAGAGAAGCGGACATCGGCATAGCCGGAGGTCATGGCGACGGACTTATCTTTAAGCGGGGCGAGATCGTTAAAAAGGTGAGCGAGGACAAACTGGTTGATGAGCTTATGGAGGAAATAAGCAGGCTGTGATTTCTCAGAGAAATCCGTATTTAATAAATATCAAATACATAGAAGCCTTAAAAAATGTGACGTTATATGAGTTGAGCAGATTATTTAACGGGTGATATTTTTTGAAAACATTTTACGGGATATTTTCACAATATTTAAACGGAATGAAGCCGTCGGATACACTCCGCTCCGCCGAAGTCAGAAATGTGAAAATTGACTCTCAAAACAGAATATTGGAAATAAATCTCTTTCTTTCGCGGCTTATCGAAAGGAACGAGATTTTTTCTGCTGAAAAGGAAATCGCCAAGTCAGAGCTCTCACTCGAAAGGTGCGTTATATATCCACGGTTTGATCCGTCGCTTTTCGGTGACGAGTGCTACCCGGAGCTTGCGGGTGAGGTTCGCCGCAGGCTTGCGAGCATAAACGGAACGCTCAACGGCTCAAGCGCCGTTATATCAGACGGCAGAATGACGATAAGCCTTACTCACGGAGGTGCGGACATACTTCTCGAAAAGAAAGTGGATAAGGAATTTCAGAAGCTGATTTTTGATGAGTTCGGTATCAATACGGAGGTCGTATTTGACGGTGTTACGGAGATAACAGCGGACAGCCGGATATATATCGAACATCAGAAAATCGCCGAAGAAACCGCAAAGCGTGAGAGCTTGACAAAAGAGATGGATATATACGAGGGTGTAATGAGTGAGGCTGAGAAACGCTCTGCTCCGAAATCCGCGAAAAATATTGAAATCGAAGTCCGCGAGGGAGAATCACTCTATCCTATATTTATCACGGACAGTCCCAAAGCTGTTTACGGATCAGTCGTCAAGGGTTCTCCCGTAAATATATCACAGCTTGCGCCCGATTCGGGAAGGGTGGTAGTAAAGGGTGATGTTTTCTCCGTAGAATCAAGAGATACAAAGGATAACAAGAAGAAAATCATCTCCATAAATATTACCGACTATACAGGTTCAACAACTGTTAAGATCATTGACCTTAACGCAAAGTGCGCGCCCTTGCTTGAGCTTAAAAATGGGAGCGCGATACTCGTCAAGGGAGATATGCAGTACGATAAATACGACCGGGAACTTGTGATCATGGCGGCGGGAGTTTCCGTTATAAGCAAAGCGAAGGTTGTTGACAATGCGGAGAAGAAGCGTGTGGAGCTTCATTTGCATACAAATATGTCGGCTATGGACGGAGTTACGGACGTCGGGGATATAGTACAGCGCGCTTACAGCTGGGGCATGCCCGCTGTCGCTGTTACTGATCACGGCGTTGTTCAGGCATTCCCGGGCGCGATGAATGCCGCTGACGCCATAGCGGCTAAGGGAGGCCATATCAAGATACTTTACGGCGTTGAGGCGTACTTTATAGATGACGTTTCGGCAAAGGCTGTAAACGGCGAGAGAAATGAGCCTCTCTCCGGCGAATTTATCGTATTCGACCTTGAAACAACGGGATTGGGAGCAGCAAAGGAGAGAATAACCGAAATAGGCGCTGTAAGGATAGTTGACGGTGAGATCAAAGACAGCTTTTCAATGTTTGTAAACCCGCAAAAGCATATCCCGCAAAAGATAACTGAACTTACGGGGATAGATGATTCTATGGTGGCGGACGCTCCGCCTGAGGATGAGGCGATACGTGCCTTTATGGAATTTTGCGGTAATGACTGCGTTCTCGTAGCGCATAACGCGCCGTTTGACACATCGTTCGTAAAAGCTGTGCTGAGCCGTCATAATATAAGCTGGAATTTTACAAGCATTGATACGGTTATCATGTCACGTTCCATGTTCCCGCAGATAAAAAAGCATAAGCTGAATAAGATAGCCGAATATCTGAAGCTTGGTGATTTTAACCACCACAGAGCCTGCGACGACGCGCTTATGCTTGCTAAGATATTTCAGGTAATGCTTAAAAAGCTTTCGGAGAATTACGGCGCTGAGGATATTTCACAGATCAACTCCCTCCTTTCAAGAGGCGACTACAAGAGCCTGAATTATTATCATCAGATAGTCATTGCCAAAAATACAGCGGGGCTGAAAAATCTGTACAGGCTGATTTCTAAGGGACATCTTGATTATTTTTATAAAAAGCCGCTTCTGCCTAAGTCTGAGCTTATAAAGTACAGAGAGGGACTTATTGTGGGTAGCGCTTGTGAGGCGGGCGAGCTTTTCCGGGCGATAGTTGACAAGCGGCCGTGGGATGAGCTGAAGAGAATAGCGTCGTTCTACGACTACCTTGAGATTCAGCCGACAGGCAATAATATGTTTATGCTTGAAAGCGGTGAATGCGGCAGCGTTGAGGAACTTCGGGAAATGAATAAAACAGTCGTAAGGCTCGGAGAGGAACTATCAATTCCTGTTGTCGCAACGTGCGACGTTCATTTTCTCGATCCGCACCACAGCGAGTACCGTAAGATCCTTATGGCGGGACAGGGCTATAAGGATGCGGAAAAGCAGGCTCCGCTGTATCTCCGCACGACTGCGGAGATGCTCAGGGAGTTTGAGTATCTCGGCAAGGATAAGGCATATGAGATCGTAGTCGAGAATACTAACCTTATCGCCGATATGTGCGACGAGATACGCGCCGTGCCAAAGGGCAACTTCCCGCCGTTCATACCGGGAGCGGAGGAGGATCTGACGCGGATAACGTGGGAGAGGACGAAGAACACATACGGCGACCCGCTTCCCGAAATTGTCGAAAAGCGCATAGAAAAAGAGCTGAATTCGATTATAAAGAACGGTTTCTCCGTTTTGTATATGACAGCGCAAAAGCTTGTCGCTAATTCCGAGGCGCACGGCTATCTTGTCGGCTCGCGTGGTTCGGTCGGCTCATCGTTTGTCGCTACGATGTCGGGTATATCCGAGGTCAATCCGCTCGCGCCGCACTATGTCTGCCCTAAATGCAAAAACAGCGAGTTCTTTGTAAACGGCGAGGTCGGCTCCGGCTTTGACCTGCCACCCAAAAACTGTCCCAAGTGCGGTACGCTTTACAAACAAGATGGCCACGATATACCGTTTGAAACGTTCCTTGGCTTTAAGGGTGATAAAATGCCGGATATCGACCTTAACTTTTCGGGCGAATATCAGAACAAATCTCACCGCTATACCGAGGAGCTTTTCGGAAAGGAAAACGTTTTTAAGGCGGGTACTATCGCAACAGTTGCGGAAAAGACCGCTATAGGCTTTGTGAAAAAATATGCGGAGGAAAAGGGTATAACCATGCACCGTGCCGAGGAAATGCGTCTTGCGTCGGGCTGTACAGGCGTCCGCCGAACAACAGGTCAGCATCCCGGCGGCATGGTAGTCGTGCCGCGCAGAAACGACATTTACCAGTTTTGTCCCGTACAGCACCCCGCAAACGACCAAAGCTCCGACAGTATCACGACACACTTTGATTTCCATTCCATACATGATACAATTTGCAAACTTGATGAGCTCGGACACGATGTTCCTACGATTTACCGCTACCTTGAGGACTATACCGGTATCAGCGTTATGGATATTTCCATGAGCGACCCCGAGGTAATGTCCCTTTTTACCTCGACAAAGGCGCTCGGAGTCGAGCCGGAGGATATTGATTCGCAGACGGGTACTTTTTCGCTCCCCGAGGTCGGTACGAATTTTGTCCGCCAGATGCTGATTCAAACGCAGCCCAAGACCTTTTCCGATCTTTTGCAGATTTCGGGACTTTCACACGGTACCGACGTTTGGATAGGCAACGCGGCGGAGCTTATCAAACAGGGCGTGTGCGATATTTCTCAAGTTATAGGAACTCGTGACAATATTATGGTTTATCTTATGCACAAGGGGCTTGAGCCCGATATGGCGTTTAAAATAATGGAGATAGTCCGTAAGGGCAACAGTAAAAAGCTCTTGACACAGGAACACATTAACGCGATGAGGGAACACGGCGTTCCGCAATGGTACATAGATTCTTGCATGAAGATAAAGTATATGTACCCCAAGGCTCATGCCGCCGCGTATATGATATCGACGCTGCGCCTTGGCTGGTACAAGGTTCACTGTCCCAAGGAATATTACGCCGCGTACTTCACCGTGCGGAGCGAGGATCTCGACGGACTTCTCGTCGCACAGGGCAGAGGGGCTGTCAGGCGCAGAATGCAGGAGATAAAAATGAAAGGAAAGGACGCGACGGCAAAGGATAACGCGGCATATGAAACGCTGCAAATCGTCAACGAGATGCAGGCGCGTGGCATTCAGGCGCTTCCGGTAGATATATACAAGTCCGATGCGAGGAAATTTCTCGTTGAGGGAGATAACATAAGGCTGCCCTTTTCGACGCTGCCGGGCGTCGGAGACGCGGCGGCTCAGGGACTTGCGGACGCGCGCAAGGGCGGGGAGTTTATGTCGGTAGAGGACTTCCGCGAACGCTCCAAAGCCTCCAAGACGGCGATAGAACTTTTGCGCGGCGCGGGCGCGTTCGGAGAACTTCCCGAAAGCAGTCAGATGACGCTGTTCTGATTTTCATTCCTCAGGCGGTCATCGGGATTTTTGCAGGTTGACGCGGAGAGCATATCGTTTTTTCTGTACTGAGGAAGAGCCGGCGGCGTTCGCTTGCTCTTTATGTTAATTTTTTGTAAACGGGTTGACAAATCTGTGTTTTGTATGTTATCATATTATTACATTAGCACGCTAAAGTGCTTTGTCTGAAACTTGAGATGAGGTCATATTATGAAAAATTACAGCAAAATTACTCCCGAGGGCACAAAGGACTTTTTGTTCGAGGAATGTCTTTCGACGAGGACTGTTTCACATATTTTGGGGGAGGTATTCAACAAAAGAGGCTTTCATGAGGTACTCACCCCGGGTATAGAATTTTATGATGTTTTTTCAAACCCGGCGGCCGCAATCCCGCAGGAAAATATGTTTAAGCTCAGCGATTCAAAAGGCAGGCTTATGGTTTTGCGCCCCGACTCGACACTGCCTATCGCGAGAATGGCCGCGACAAGACTGCAAAACGAGGTGCTGCCTATACGTCTTTACTATAATCAGCGCGTTTACAGGAGCAACCGGGGCTTAACAGGCAAGAGCAACGAGGTTATGCAGACAGGCATAGAACTGCTCGGCGCGTCGGGCAAGAGAGCTGATATTGAGATCATAACGACCGCGACGGAAGCTCTCGCGAAGTGTGTGCCCGATTTCAGAATCGAGCTCGGTCACGCGGCGTTCTTCAAGTCGCTTGTCAAAAAGCTGTCTGTAACGGAAAATCAACGCGAGGATATACGCTGCTATATAGAGTCGAAAAACTACTCCGCACTCAATACGCTGCTTGACAGCCTTGAACAGACTAAGGCTGTCGCCGCGATCAGAAGACTTCCGCGTCTTTTCGGGGGCGAGGAGGTCCTCGGGGAAGCGTATGAGCTGTTTGACGACGAGGACGTGCTTCGTCCTCTCGAATATCTGAAGGAGATCTATCATTCGCTTACCGCGTTCGGGCTTGGTGAAAGGCTTATTATCGACCTCGGACTTGTACAGAGGAACGATTACTACAGCGACATTGTTTTCTCGGGATACGTCGAGGGTTCCGGGGAGCCTGTTCTGATCGGCGGAAGATACGACAGACTGCTCGATATATTCGGTTCTCCGATGGCGGCAAGCGGCTTCGGAATCAATGCCGACGCCCTTGCCAAGGTCATGCTCTCGAGGGGACAGGTAGAGCTGAAACGCTCTCCCGATGTACTTGTACACGGTGACGATTCCTTTGTGGTCAAGGCGGTAAAGTATTGTGAATCGCTGACGCAGAGGGGTCTTGTATGTGAAAACAGCGTATGCCCCTCACGGGAAGCCGCTGTCGAATACGCAAGGAAAAAAGAAATCGCGAGAGTCGACTTTGTGTGTGAAAATATTGAAACAGTGATCCTTGACTGATATTTTTTACAGACGGGACAGCAGCATAAATGTTTCTCAAAGTATGCTTACTTCCATTGAAAGGAATTATTATAATGAAACCATTGAGAATGGCTCTTACTAAGGGCAGACTTGAAAAGGATACGGTCGGCTTGCTTGAGGCGGCGGGCTATGACTGTACAGCAGTTCATGAAAAGGGCAGGAAACTTATCCTGCCGATAGGCGGCGGAGAAATAGAGGTGGTTCTTGCCAAAGCGGCGGACGTCATAACATACGTCGAGCATGGCGTGTGCGATCTGGGCGTTGTCGGCAAGGATACGATCATGGAAAACGGAACGAGC
>CAYLOD010000081.1:0-7660 GCA_964385235.1 uncultured Clostridium sp. | reverse complement strand
CGTAATCGCTCGCTTGCGCTCGCTCGACACTGATGAGGGAAACTTATTGCCGCGAGGGGACGAATTTGCCAATGAACTGCCGTGCGCTAATCAAGTACTGACTTCTTGCGCGGTATCCCGTTTGGTTTTTTATTTTACTATTTAATTTGTATGGAAACTGTGATATAATGAAATAAGCATAATTTTTTAAGGGATATATTGGAAAATACAAAAAATGAAAAAGAGGGACATAACATGAAGCGGGAATATGATGTTATTATTGTCGGCACCGGAGCGGCGGGACTGTACGGCGCTTTGCAGTTTCCCGAAAGCGTCAGCGTTCTGCTCATTTCAAAGCGCGAGCTGGAACTTTCAAATTCATCTCTTGCGCAGGGCGGTGTTGCGGCGGTCCTCGACAAAAGCTGTGATAACTTCAAGCTGCATATAGCCGATACACTGATAGCGGGCAAATATAAAAATAACCTTGCCGCCATAGAGGTTCTTGTTACAGAGGGCCCTCAGGACGTCCTCAACCTCAAGGATATGGGCGTTGCCTTCGACCTTGACGAGTCGGGCAAGCTGATGATGACTCTCGAGGCGGGACACTCACGGCACAGGATAGTTCACCATAAGGACTCGACGGGCAGGGCTATCGTAATGGCTCTCATAGAAAAGGTCAGAGAGCATAAAAACATTGACGTCCTTGACAATACGCTTCTTTATTCTCTTAATAAGACCGATAACGGATTTTACGCGGGACTGATACTCAGCGACGGCAGTCAGGCTTTCGCGGGCGCGAGATACTGCATAATGGCGTCGGGCGGTATCGGCAGAGTGTACCAGTATACGACAAACTCCGCCATTGCGACAGGCGACGGAATCACGTTCGCTCATATGCTCGGAGCGGAGATAAAGCACATAAGCTGGATACAGTTCCACCCGACCGCTTTCGCGGCGGAGTCTGACCGCGAGAGATTTCTCATAAGCGAGGCGGTGCGCGGCGAGGGAGCCGTCCTGCTGAACTGCGACGGAGAGAGATTTGCGTTCGATTACGACGAGCGCGGTGAGCTTGCGCCGAGAGACGTCGTTTCAAACGCGATAATACTCGAATCGCGCAAAAAAGGCAACGAGAACTTTTATCTCGATATTACGGATAAAGACCCCGAGTTTGTCAGGAACCGCTTTCCGATGATATACGAACGATGCCTTGAGGAAGGCATAGACATCACTAAGGACAGGATACCCGTTTTCCCGTGTCAGCATTACCTCATGGGCGGCATAGACGTTGACCTTAACGCGAGAACCGCCGTTGACAGACTTTACGCGGCCGGAGAATGCTCCCATACGGGAGTTCACGGGGCGAACCGCCTCGCAAGCAACTCGCTGCTCGAGGCTCTTGTGTTTTCACGACGCGCGGCTCAGGATATTACCGCGAGAATTAACTCCGAGGGGAGAGCGCCGCTGGGAAGTTTCCCCGAAACGGAATCTCTTGACGGCGTCGAGCTGCCGCACGGGCTGAGAACGGAAATAAGAAAAATAATGCAGACGACACATTTTGTTATTCCCGACCCGGGCGCCGTAGGCGAGGGACTGAAACGCGCGCGAGAAATACGGGATTTTCTTATGAGCGGAAAATTCAAAATAGACCATAACTTTGTTGAAGCGAGAAGCCTCGCCTGTGTGGCGTGCATGATTCTTGAGGAGGTCAGCCAAAATGATACTGAATAAGATTTATGTTGATAATATCATTAAAACGGCTCTGTTGGAGGACATCAACTACTGCGACGTTACAACGGATTACCTTATACCCGCCGAACAGCGGGGCAAGGGCAGGCTCGTTTCAAAGGCCGATGGCGTTTTGTGCGGCGCGGAAACAGCCGCGAGAGTTTTTGAAATTTTAGACGGCGATGTAAAAACGGAGATCCTGATCAATGACGGAGAATATGTCAAAAAGGGCGACGAAATAATGCGCCTTGAGGGCAGAACACGTTCGCTGCTTAAAGGCGAGCGAACCGCTCTGAACCTGATACAGCACATGAGCGGCATCGCGACCGCCGCGAACGAAGCGGCTGAAATTGTCGAGGGAACTAACGCGAGTATAGCCGATACGAGAAAAACGCTCCCCGGACTGCGCCCGCTCCAAAAATACGCGGTTATGACGGGCGGCGCGAAAAATCACCGCTACAATCTGTCAGACGCGGCTATGCTCAAGGATAACCACATAGACGCGGCCGGGGGAATCACAGCCGCAGTCACGGCTCTTAGAAAAAAAATAGGCCACATGACAAAGATAGAGGTGGAAACAAGGAACCTTGATGAGCTTCGTGAGGCTCTTGAGGTGGGCGCGGATATTATTATGCTCGACAATATGAGCCCCGGGCTTATGAAAGAAGCTGTTGCCATAACAAACGGCAGAGCGTTGCTTGAGGCTTCGGGAGGTATAACAAACGAAAATCTCCGCGCTGTCGCGGAAAGCGGCGTGGATATTATATCTATCGGCGCGCTGACGCACTCGGTAAAGGCGTTTGACATTTCAATGTACATAAAATAAAATCCGGATTTAATAACGGGACTTGCCCCGTCATGGCGCGGTCCCCGCTTAAGCTGTAAAAAAACCGTTTCAGTCGATATTCAATCGGCTTGAAACGGTTTTTTATGGTTTAAAATTACATTCAACAAGGGATTGCGCCGTCATGGCGCGGTCCCCGCAGCCTGAAAGGCGGGAACATAAGCAGTGGTTGTTTCGGACGCTTTTAACATTCGTGAGCGTGACGGTTCATGTTCTGTTTTTTATAAGTATATCGACAAAGGAGAAAATAATCCTGCGCTCACGAGGCGTACATTCGCTGAGCAGACTTGTAATATCATTTAAAAGATATCCGGGCGTGGTGTCGTCCGTTCCCAGGAGAATAAGATTCGGCGTCACATCAAGCGCGGCGCACAGGCTCATGAGAGTTTCAAGGCTCGGAATGGAGCGGCTCCGTTCTATATTTGAAAGATAATTGTTGGTAATACCCGCCATTTCGGACAGTTTTTCCTGTGTTAAGCCCTTTTTCGTTCTTATCGACGCTATTCTTTGTCCTAAAAGTGCGTAATCTATATTCACTCAAGCCCGCTCCTTTATAAAATATATTTTTAGGATAGACGAATAACGCGAAAAGTACACATATTATAAGTGAAATTACACTTGAAATATTAGTTAATTTGTGTTATAGTGTAAATACACTGATAAATTCAATATATGTCCGCGCCCTAAGCGCGCGGCTCCCGTCTGAAAAGCGGGATCCGGCGGGGCGGGGGATATATTTCCTGAGTTATTATATGAAAATCAGTGCGGCAAATTTTTTAAAAAGGGCTGTCTTTAAAGGTGGTGATAATTTAAAAAAACAGCTGAATCCAAAATACATATGAAAGGTTTTGAGCTAAATGAAAAAAATGAAAAGTACAGCAATTATTTTGGCTGCTGTAATGATCGCCGCGTCTGTGTTTCTTACAGCGTGCGGCGAGTCCGGCAACAGTGGTTCAACGACATCAGCGGACAGTTCCGCCGCGAGCGAATCGTCTGCCGGATCAATCACCGAAAGCAAAGGCGAATCAGGCGGTGTTTCAACTGTGTCTGACGCAAAAGAGGACAATTCCGCCGCAAGTGAATCGTCTGCCGGATCAAGCAAAGACGAATCATCAGCCACCGAAGAAAGCAATATAAAAATCGTTTCCCATTCGCTCGGTAAGGATTATGAAGGAAAAGACGTATTGGTAATTGAATACGCGTTTACAAACACAGATGATAAAGCTAAATCATTTAATTCATCATGCCAGGACAGCGTGTTCCAAAATGGTATAGAATGCACTTCAACAGTTATCGGGTGTGACGAGGTGGACATACAGCAACAGCTAAACAATGTTCAGCCGGGTGTTACATATAATTTAAAAGTCGGATATGTTTTAGAGGATAAGTCCCCCGCAAATGTTGTAGTCAAGGATCTGTTCGGGCAAAAAACAATACTTGATGCAAAAATCAGTATAGATAACTAAAGCGGAACAATAACCACTGCTGAACCCCCCGTCTTTCAGGCGGGGGGTTCGTTTAAGTGACCGGGGGACACTGTTCCTGCCGATGTGTTATTCCGCGCCTTGGCAGGGTATGAGGCTTATTAAAGTATTAAGAGGAAGCTTTTATGAATATTGCTGTTTGTGACGGAAGTCAGTCTTAAATTTTCTTCCTTTGCAAAACATTGATTATAACTGTATTTTCTGCTATAATAGATATTTACAGATGGAGAGATAAAACGACAAATGCCGGAATTGAAAATCGTATTGCCGGAGTAAATGCAAGTACGAGGGTATGCCCGCACAGATGAAGCATACGCTGCAGGCTCCGCCTTTGAGGTTTGACATGATTTATATTTTTGAGGATATGGACAGATTTGACGACACGCGTTATGCATACGCTCTTAAAGGGCTTTCAGCGCAAAGGCTTGAATATATAGACAGATTCCGACGTCCGGACAGCAGACGTCTTTCCGTAATTTCATATCTGCTCCTGTCATATGGGTTAAGGCTTGAATACAATATAGACGAACCGCAGGATTTTACATATTCCGGCAAGGGAAAGCCGTATCTGAAAAACCACGGCGGTATTTTTTTCAGCATGAGCCATTGTAAAAACGGCGTATGCTGTGCCGTGTCGGACAGCGAGGTCGGCATAGATATTGAGTCAATAAAAAATATACGTCCCGCGATCGTCAGAAAGGTCTGCTCCGACGAGGAAAGAACGGCGGTTGAAAGCTCGTCCGCGCCCGACCGCGAGTTTATCCGTCTGTGGACTATGAAAGAGGCGTACCTGAAGCTGACAGGCGCCGGGATCGGAACCGATATGCGCGTGATAACGCAAAAAATCCCCGAATGCGGGCATATGCTGTGCCTTGAACGGGAGGGCTATATACTTTCCTGCACTCAGAGCCTGAAAATCTGTTTTTTAAGCGTTGAACAATTATTAAATTTTACAATTTGAAAACTTGACATTTGATTTGTTTATGATATAATTATCATGTTGTGCAAGTGAATACGCGGGGGTGTAGCTCAGATGGTAGAGCGTATGGTTCGCATTCATAAGGTCAGGGGTTCGATTCCCCTCATCTCCACCAGTACCGAAAAATCCGCTCAAGCGTCGCGTTTGAGCGGATTTTTTATCCCCGGTTATTATTATGCGCGTTAATGCCCGAACAGCTTTTTAACAAGAAAAACGCCTATGTCTGTCACGGCTATCACGAGCCACACAACTATAATGAAAAGCACTATTGAGACGGCGCGTATCCAGAAGCGTTTCCTCGGGCTCATTTCATCGTCGGTGTTTTCGATTTTTATATCTTCGGGTACGGTCAGGGTGTTGTCCTCGGGCGTCATGGCCCCTATGCCGATAAGTACGTCGCAGGCGTGATTATATGCCGCGAGCGGCACCATAATAATATTTTCTCCGATGTCGGCGTCATTGAGGATCTTCATATTTACGTTGCCCTTTGCCTCTTTAACGGAGCAGGGTATCCCCTCGCCTTCGAGAGCGGCTTTAACGCGCTCAAGCTCAAAGCCTCCCGAGGTTATAAGCGCTACAGGCGATTCGCCCGCGGGATGCTCGACAAGCCTTTTACCGCATTTCGAGCATTTTTCGTTTTCGGTATCATAGATTTGTTTACATCCGGGACAATATTTTACCATAATCATAGGCGGGTGTGCCGCCGTCCGTACCACCTTTCACGGGCTGAATTGTTTTTTATATTATAATCCATTAGCAATGATTTTGTCAAATCTGCAAAAAGCTAAAAAAAACACTGTCAATGTGTACAAACAAACCGGTGAAAGCTTGTTTAAAATGGCATAATTACTTTAAAATTACGAAAATTATTTTAATAAACCTTGCAAATAATCGGAATATATGCTATATTAGATTCAAATTGAATATGTGCTTTCGATATTACATAGTTTTTTAGAAGGAACACATTCAATAAAATTAAATTCTTAGGAGGAAAACACAATGTACAAGACAAGAAAAGTATTAAGCGTTGTTCTCGCGGGCGCTACAGTTGCGGCTGCTTTTGCGGCTACCGCTGTTGTCAACGCTGTATACGAAAACTTTGATCCGACAGGCGCAACATACGGAGTTATCGGTGACTTTAGTACTTGGGCAACTGATGTTCCGTTGACAGACGATGACGGCGACGGCGTTTACTCAGCTCAAGTTACCGCCACTCCCGATGCAACGTCAGGCAAGTGCGAATATAAGGTTCGCGCAAACGGCGGTTGGGATTACAGCTGGGGCGCTGCCGACAGCAGCGGCGTAACGGCAAACAGCCAGACCAACTGCGCATTTACCGAGGATCAGTACAACACAGAGGTAACAGTTTACTTTGATACCCGCGGCAATGTTGACAACTGGACTGTCGGCACAGAAGATCCGTTAAGCAGTGATCCTTCATCTTCCGAGCCCGCATCTTCCGAGCCCGCATCTTCCGAGCCCGAATCGTCCGAGCCGGAGTCTTCTATTCCCACGGGCGAGTATGGTGTAGAGCGTGAAGCCGCTATTGCACAGCTCGGCGAGGAAAATCTTGTCAATTACTATTTCTTTGACAACAGCGAAACAAAGTGGAATGTGGTCGGCGCTTACTGGTGGACACCTGCCGAGAACGCTACGTGGCCGGGCGCAGAGGCTATTCAGATCGAGGGTACAGACATTTGGGCTATTCAGTATGATCCCGAAACAACAACTATTATCTTTAATAACCTCGTATCCGACACTGACTACAGCATTGATAATCCCAAGGCACAGACAAGTGACGTTACTGTTCCCGGCGCGGGAGCTATGATCTACGTTCCCGATATGGCAACAGAAGAAGTTACCGAGGATGGCGCTGTTAAGAAGTATTCCGGCAATTGGGTAACATTTGAAGGAGAAGTAGTTACTCCTCCTGAAAGCAGTGAACCTGTTGCAGAATCCAGTGTGGACAGCAATAGCAGCACTCCGAACGACAATGCTCCGACTAATCCCAGTGACGGCAAGCCCGGCAATGGTGTTGCTACAGGTGACTCCGCTCCGATAGCTGTTATAGCAATATTCGCGGCGGCAGCTCTCACAGCGGTTATTCTCACAAAGAAGAAGGTTTCTTCTAAATAATTCCCTAAGCAGTCCTGAATCAAAATAATTTTTGAGCCTCCGCTTTTGCGGGGGCTTTTTTTCGGTCGAGTGCCTCGTGCCAATCAAGCTCTGACCTCCTGCGCGGCACATAAAAGTCCCTAATCGGTGTCGAAGTTTTTTGACGTAAGTCAAAAAACGACTTCGCGTCTTGCCTGCGGGGGCACCCCGCCGCGAGGGGACGAAATTACCAATGAACTGCCGTGCGCCAATCAAGCTCTGACCTCCTGCGCGGCACATAAGCGTCCCTAATCAGTGTCGAAGTTTTTCGCCGCACGGTCGAGTGCCTCGACACGCAAGCCGCGTAATCGCTCGCTTGCGCTCGCTCGACGTCGGCAAGGGACGCTTATTGCCGCGAGGGGACGAAATTACCAATGAACTGCCGTGCGCTAATTAAGTACTGACTTCTTGCGCGGCACACAGTCAATCCCAATTCACTGCGAAGTTTTTTGACATAAGTCAAAAAACGACTTCGCGTCTTGCCTGCGGGGGCAC
>CAYLOD010000080.1:0-7710 GCA_964385235.1 uncultured Clostridium sp. | reverse complement strand
TTATCGGTGAAAGTCCGAGCGAAACGGCTTTTTTTATGTTGCATCTCACAGTACCCTCGGCGCGGACGTCGCTCAGGTGTTTATCGTCGGTGCAAAAAGCCATATTATATGTGTCAATACTGTTTTCGACAACGCCTCGTATAACAGCTTCGAGATTTTTTGACGCGGAACCCTCGCGAACGAGGACAGCCATACCCGCTCTCAGCTTTTCAAGAGCTTCCTCAAACGATACGGCCTCATGGTCCGTCATGATACCCGCCGCTGCGTATGCCGACAGTTCATGACCCGAAAGCAGGGGAGCGTGGCCGTCGATTATCTTTCCGTAAAACGCGGACAATTTTTTCATTACGTCTTTTGAGCAGCTGAGGACACCGGGAGCGTTCATCATCTCACCCAGCCCCAAAACTCTGTCATTATCCCTCAGCTTTACAAGGTCGTCAGCGCCGAGTACCGCCCCCGCGTTCTCGAACGGCGTCGAAGGTACACACGACGGCAGCATGACGAAGTAATTTATCGGCAGATCTTCCGTCATGCCGAGTATGCACTCAACAGCGGGCAAACCGCCGACGTTGGCTATTTCGTGAGGGTCTGTTATCAGCGTCGTTACACCGTGACGGACCTCCTCCCGCGAATAAACGGACGGAAGAACCATTGACGACTCGACATGGACATGAGCGTTGACAAAGCCCGGAGAAACATATCTTCCGTCAAGCGCGGCTACTTTGGTCCCGCCGCCGGACGGAAAAACATCGGAATAATCCCCCACGGCGGCTATATACCCGTCCCTGATGAGTATATCTCCGTCCGCGAGTCCTCCCGAAAATACATCAACTATTTTCCCGCCGCGCAGTATCAAGTCGGGCGCCTCCTCGCCGCGAGCCGTTTTGATAAGCTTCTCCTGTTCCGAAGTAAATGGTTTTCCCGTCATGACGACAAGCACTTCCCTTTTGTATATGAATTTTCATGGCATAGTAATTATACTATTTTCCATAAATCTGTTCAAGGCAAAGATTTTTATCGACTATGCCGGACGCAATACTGTTTTTACAAGTATTTTTTGCAAATATATGAAGTTCGGGTATAACAAATAATTTATTATACAAAAATCATAAAACGCCCTTGAAATCTGCTGTGAATATGGTACAATTATGCTGAATGGTACAATTATCCCGATATATTCTAAATATGTCCATTAAAAAATTACACTTTTTACATTTGCAGGAGGAGCAGTTTTGATATTTAAAAAACTTTTATCCGCGGTTCTATCCGCATCTATCATTATGGGAGGTATGACAATGGCTATGAGCGAAACGGCATTTGCGGCTGAAAAGAAGTACGCTCACAAGCTTGACAAGCAGGCATATTCCGGCAGTGACCTCGGCGCTAACTATACCAAGGAAAAAACCACCTTTAAGGTCTGGGCGCCAAGCGCGGACAGAGTATATCTGAAGCGCTACACGACAGGAAGCGACGTCGAACAGGGAGCTAAGGTCATTTCCACACTCAAGATGCTCAAGGGCGACAACGGCGTATGGTACTATACGGTTTTTGGCGACATCAAGAACACATATTATACCTACATAGTTAAGACCGGCGGAAAGGAACAGGAAACGTGCGATATTTACGCAAGAGCCGTCGGTGTAAACGGCAACCGCGCAATGGTCGTTGACCTTGACTCCACCGACCCCGACGGCTGGAACAAGGATAAGCACGTTCTGTATGACAACCCCACAGACGCGGTCGTCTGGGAGGTTCATGTGCGCGACTTCTCCATCAGTCCCGACTCGGGAGTGACGGACGCGAACAAGGGCAAATATCTCGCCTTTACAGAGAGCGGCACGACCGTAAACGGCGAGGGCATTATCCCGACGGGCATAAACTATCTCAAGAAACTCGGCGTTACCCATGTACAGCTCTTGCCCGTCTTTGACTACGCGTCTGTTGACGAAACTCAGGACGGACAGTTTAACTGGGGCTATGACCCGAAAAATTACAATGTACCCGAGGGCTCGTATTCCTCCGACCCGTATGACGGCAGCGTGAGGATCAACGAGTTCAAGAGAATGGTGAAAGCTCTGCATGACGCGGGAATAGGAGTTATCATGGACGTCGTATATAACCATACCTACGACGCGGAAAACGACTGGTTCGAGAAAACCGTTCCCGGCTATTATTACCGTATGAACAAGGACGGGACGTTCAGCGACGCGTCGGCCTGCGGAAATGAAACAGCGAGCGAACACCTTATGTTCAGAAAATATATGATAGACTCCATTCTCTACTGGATACAGGAATATCATATCGACGGCTTCCGCTTTGACCTGATGGGTGTTCATGACGTCACGACTATGAACGAGATACGAAAGGCGGTAGACAAGCTCGACGGCGGCAAGAAGATCATTCTCTACGGAGAGCCGTGGACAGGCGGCAATCTCGGCACGAGCGAACCAACAGCCGTACAGGCAAATGTAAATATGCTTAACGACCGTATAGGCGCGTTTAATGACAAGATGCGGGACGCCGTAAAGGGCAACGTCTTTATTGATAAGGACGGCGGCTTTGTTCAGGGAGAAACGACCGACAGCGACGTTATTGCCGGCATTCAGGCAAACAACAGGAAAACCACTGCGGGAGGCTGGTCAAAGCGTCCGTCACAGTGTGTAACATATATTTCGGCGCACGACAATCTGACACTGTATGATAAGCTCGTCGTCACATCAAAAACAGATCAGAGCTACACCGAACGCGACGACTCGCTCGTCGATATGAACAAGCTCGCCGCCGCGATAGTTATAACCTCTCAGGGTATTTCGTTCATGCAGGCGGGCGAGGAATTCGCCCGTACAAAGCGCGGCGATGACAACAGCTTCAAGTCCTCTACGAGCATAAATATGCTCGACTGGTCAAGCATTCGGAAATACCGTGATTTAGTTTCATACTACGGCGGTCTGATAGAAATAAAGAAGGCGTTCTCGCCCTTTAGAGATCCTTCCTGCGACGCCTCAAAGCGCATGGTATTTTCTGAGGACGACAGCGACGGTGTTGTTTCCTACACCCTCACCAATAAGGAAAAGAACCTGAAAAATGAATGGTCGCAGGTCGCGGTTATCTTTAACTCCACCGACAAGGATCAGGAAGTAACGCTTAAAGCGGCTGACGGAGAAAAGCTCCCCTCGGAGTGGGTCATTATCGCCGATAAAACATCTGCGGGTGTCAAAAGCCTTGGTACCGTCAAGGGCGGCAAGGTAAATGCCGCCGCGGGCTCGGCGCTTATCCTCGTTGAAAAAAGCAGCTTTGATAAAATCAAGATTGAAAGTGACAAATGCAGGCTTACTGTCGAACACAGGGACAAGGCTTCCGACGAGGTCATATCATCACAGGTTATCACAGGCGGAGAGGGCGACAAGTATACGACCTCGCAGGACGAGTCGCTCAGCCTGAGGTACGACTTTGACAGCGTTGCCGGAGATGAAAACGGCACGTTCACAAAAAATGATCAGACGGTAACGTATTATTACAATAAGTTTAACGGGAACCTCGGAAAGGTCACGGTCAAATATTTCCGCGAGGGCGACGAAATATTCGGCACGCCGGCACAGGAAATAGCTCCCTCCGTTACTATCGAGGGACGCGAGGGCGATGACTACACAGCTCTCGTTAAAACGATAGACGGCTTTGAGCTTGACGTCGAGAAACTCCCCAACAACAGCGCGGGGAAGTTCAACAGCGGAGAAACAGAGGTTTTGTTCTACTATAAGACAAAAGCGGCGGATCCTCTCGTAATCAACTACTACAACAAAAACGGCTGGGATAAGGTCGGAGCATACGTTTTCACCATCAACGACGATGGCAGCCGTACGGCAATCTCAGAGGACAGCCCCGGGACAGAAATGAAAAAGGGTTCGGACGGTCGTTATACCCTGACCGTCAAGGACGTGACCTCCGCGTACTGTATCTTTACAAACATGAAGAAATCCGAAAAGGATTTTGAGAGCGATTCGGGCACAAGCCCGAACGGATATACCGTCAAAGGAACGTGCTGGGTAGAGGGCGACTCGGTGATTTACTCGGGAAGAGTCGTCGCGGTTTACCTGTGCGACGGCAAACTCCTTGAAAAGGTCGCTCATGTCGGCAAGGCTGACGGAATGACATCATACAGCACCGACGCTAAAGAATATGAGGACTATGAACTTATCGAAACTCCCGCGAACGCCAAGGGCGTCTTTACGGAAAACGATATATATGTTATATACAACTATTCGGAAAAGTACAAGGTTCCCGGCTTTGCTATGCCGGTCATAATCGCGGTTTCCTCAGTGGCGGTTCTCGCGTTCGCGGGCGCGGCAGTCACTCTGTTTGTCACCAGAAAACGCCGGGCAAAACGCAAGAGCTAAAAATCCATATAAAAACACATGGACGCAGGAATAAAAAATATGTTCCTGCGTCCATTTTCAAGCGAAGTTTCAATAAGGGGCTTGTCCCGTCATTATATGATGCGCAAAACGGGGATCCGACCGCGCAGGACGCATTAAAAATAAAGGAATATGTTTATATTATTTATAGATTTAGACAATTTACAATTTTGTAAATTTGTGTCATAATAGGTAATGGACATGATTTGAAAGAGAAACATAAGCTTGCGGTCACAGGCTTTTTGCGTTGATGCAAAGCGGGCAAGCGGATCGTTTAGGAGAGGTATTATGGACGTATTGTCGATTTTCACTTTATTCGGCGGTTTAGCGTTTTTTCTTTTCGGAATGAACTTTATGGGCGATAACCTTCAGAAGCTCTCTGGCGGCAAACTCGAACGCATTCTCGAAAAGCTCTCAAACAACACCATCAAGGGTGTTCTCCTCGGGGCAGGGGTAACGTGTATCATACAGTCCTCATCGGCGACGACCGTAATGGTCGTGGGTTTTGTAAACTCCGGCATAATGAAGCTCTCTCAGGCTATCGGCATAATAATGGGCGCGAACATCGGTACAACGATAACCTCGTGGATACTCAGCCTTACGGGTATCGAGGGCGACAGCCTGTGGTTAAATCTGCTGAAGCCCGAATCTTTCTCACCGGTAATAGCGGTTATAGGCATAATCCTCATAATGATGTGCAAAGAGGGCAAAAAGCGGGATATAGGAAATATCCTGCTGGGATTCTCTATAC
Organism: uncultured Clostridium sp.; assembly: GCA_964385235.1. Classification (GTDB taxonomy): domain Bacteria; phylum Bacillota; class Clostridia; order Oscillospirales; family Acutalibacteraceae; genus Pseudoruminococcus. Next base: position 2,547 of record CAYLOD010000080.1, on the reverse strand, counting down.
TTATGTTCGGTATGGAAACCATGAGCGACGCCGTCGCTCCTCTCGCGGAGATTCCCGAGTTCACGGGCTTTCTCACTATGTTTGAAAACCCGCTGTTCGGCGTTTTAGCGGGCGCGCTTCTGACTGCGGTCATACAAAGCTCCTCGGCGTCCGTCGGTATATTGCAGGCTCTCTCAAAAACGGGAACCATAACCTTCGGAGCGGCGATACCTATTATAATGGGACAGAATATAGGAACGTGCGCGACGGCTCTCATCTCCTGCATAGGCGCGAGCAAAAACGCAAAACGTACAGCGCTTGTGCATCTTTACTTCAACGTTATAGGCTCGCTGGTATGGCTTACCGTTTTCTACGGCTGCGACGCGCTCATACACTTCTCGTTTACCAACCTGTATGTCACTCCCGCGGATATTGCTATTATACACTCGGTGTTCAACGTTCTCTCTACGGCTCTCCTGCTGCCGTTCTCAAAACAGCTCGGGAAACTCGCGACACTTACGATACGCGACAAGGACACCCAGGACGATATGCCGTTTATTGATGAGCGCTTCCTCAATACACCGTCCTTTGCCGTAGAACAGTGCAAAAATATGACAAATAAAATGGCGGAGCTTTCCAAAAACAACCTGTTCCTCGCAATGTCGCAGATAAGCAATTACTCGCAAAAGGACGACGCGGAAATAACAGAAAACGAGAAAAAAATAGATATGTACGAGGACGTCCTCGGCACATATCTCGTAAAGCTGAGCAGCAAGAGCCTCTCCATAAAGGACAGCAACGAAATATCCAAGATACTCCACTCGATCGGCGATATAGAAAGGATCGGCGACCATGCCGTCAATATTCTCGGCGTGGCAAAGGAAATGGACGAGAAAAGGGTTTCGTTCTCCGAAAAGGCTCAAGTGGAAATCAATATAATGTCCGACGCGGTCAGGGAAATCGTAACGACGACAATGGATTCATTTGAAAAATCCGACGTTGCGGGCGCACATAAGGTCGAACCTCTCGAACAGGTGATAGACGAGCTGAAAGTAGAGCTTAAGGCACGCCATATAAACCGCCTGCGTGACGGCAGATGTACTATCGAGCTCGGCTTTATACTTCAGGATCTGATAACGAATTACGAGAGAATCTCCGACCACTGCTCAAACATAGCCGTATGTATAATCGAGATCGACAAGAAATCTTTCGATACACACGAGTATCTCAACGAAATACGAACAGGCGGAAACAAAGAATTTCTTGAGAAGTTTGAGCAATACAAAGAAAAATACAAGCTGCCGTAAGGGCGATCTATGAAAAGCACTGATCGATATTATTTCATCGGTCAGCGTTTTTAGTTATATATGATTGTCATAGCTCTATAAACAATAATCTGTATGTGACGTTCTCCTCAGACGGGGACGTCACATATTTTTTGTCCGCGTTAATTCAAAGCTCATATCAATAAGCTGTTTAATCCTTTCCCCGCTCACACTGCCGTCTAAAGCGACCGTTATCCAGTTTGTCTTGTTCATATGGTATGCGGGATAAAAGCCCTTTTCCCCTCTAAGCGACCCTGTCATAACAGGCTCACATTTGACGTTAAGTATGTCTATTATCTCTTCCCCGTCAAGTCCCAGCCTGCTCCGTGGAATATCCATAATGACGGCAAACCACTTTTTATTACTGTCGTGTCTGAATACAGCATAATCGGGATATTTCAGCCATGGATATTCCGCGACGGCACTATATTTTTCGGATATAAATTGTATAATCTGTTTTCTGTCCATTGATAATTTCCACCCTTTTGCTTTTCGACTGCTCAGTAATAGTATACTCCGCCGCAGTAATATTTTCAACACAGATGATTTTTTCCCGCCTCAAGCGCGGGGGACATATTGCCCGAGTTATACACCCGCTGACCTGTCACGGCAAATTAAAAATGAGATGTTTCCGATCAAACCGACCGAAAACACCTCATCTTAATTATCCGATTTCATCTTTCACATTGACAGTAAAATACATTCCGTCATGCATTTGCTTATTGACTATACGGTTTTACGAGGTTTACTTAACTTACATTTACCGTAAAATACTTTGTGGCGGTCTTGCCCTTTGCGTCGGCTATCTTTACGGCGTAGCTGTAGGAGATAGCTCTCGCGGGTGTGTGTGTATAAGATGTTGTCGTTACCGAGCCTGTGAGCGCGGTATAGCCCGAAGCGCCCGCCGGCTTGCAGTAGTACTTGTACTTATACGGCGCTGTTCCGCCCGACGCCTTGGCAGTCATCGTGATTGAAGTGCCGAGAGTTATTTCCGTCGCGCTGATTGTAGATACGTTTTTGAGAGCGGCGGCGCTCACCTTGACGGTGAAATACTTTGTGGCGGTCTTGCCCTTTGCGTCGGCTATCTTTACGGCGTAGCTGTAGGAGATAGCTCTCGCGGGTGTGTGTGTATAAGATGTTGTCGTTACCGAGCCTGTGAGCGCGGTATAGCCCGAAGCGCCCGCCGGCTTGCAGTAGTACTTGTACTTATACGGCGCTGTTCCGCCCGACGCCTTGGCAGTCA
>CAYLOD010000079.1:0-8065 GCA_964385235.1 uncultured Clostridium sp. | reverse complement strand
GTTTCTCGGCGCGGGGATTCTTGCAGATTTTGTCGTTATAATAGCATTGACGTTTATCAGTAGTCTTGCTGTTCAGAGCATCAACGTCTGGGTCGTCCTGATTAAAATTCTCGGCTTTTTTGCCATGGTCATTGTTGCGGGCTATGCTTTTTATAAATTCTATGTTTGGTGGGCAAACCGTTCAACGCGAATCAGACAAAGACATACGATCATATGCTTTGTTTTCTGCCTTTTAATGTCGTATGCGGCGGAAGTTTTCTTTGGAGTTGCGGATATTACGGGAGCTTTCTTTGCGGGACTTATTATTTCATTGACACAAAATTCAGAAGATGTCGCGGTCAAGTTTGATACGATTTCCTACCTCTTCCTATCCCCTGTTTTCTTTGCGAGTATCGGACTAAAGGTCGTGCTGCCCGCGATGAATGCACAGATTATCATATTTGCCATAGTATTAACGCTTGTAGCAATTATTACAAAGATAATAGGCTGCTCTCTCGGCGCTAAAATATGCGGCTATAAGGGCTATCAATGCAAGCGTATAGGCGTTGGAATGGTATCGCGAGGCGAGGTCGCGCTGATAGTCGCAAATAAGGGCGCGTCAATGGGACTTCTCAGCTCAACATTACTTGGTCCCGTAGTCATAATGGTTATCGCAACAACGATTATTACGCCTATACTGCTCAAAATCGTTTATAAGGAAAACAAGACACATGACAGTGTTCCCGAGGAAAAGACTATCCACTCTGTTACAGAAAAGATTCAGCAGACCTACATGATAGAGGATAATGACGTAAAGTTATCTGAACCTTTACAGCCGGAAAAGAAAAACAAAAAGGCTAAAGTATAAACGAAAAAATAAATCCAACCTGTTTATAAGATGTTTGCCCCGCTATTCAACGCGTTTCCCGCCTGATAGGGGAAAAATAAGACACTCGTGTTGAGTGTCTTATTCTTTTGCGCCGGTTTTCCCGCTTAAACTTAAATTTATAAATATTTATTTGTTAATTGCGCTTTGCGGATCTTTAATAAAAACTGTTATTTTTTAAAAATAGAATTTTGTTAATTTATGGTATAGTCAACAAATTTCGTGATTTTTTATTTATGATGTGATATACTATAAATATATAAATTTAAACAGGAGTATAACAGACATGAGAAAAAATAAAGTTAAACGCAGCAGAAAATATATTAAGTACAACCGCAAAAAATATAACGCTTTAAAAATAACAGCTTCTGTACTGTCAATTATCGTTTTGACAAGCGCGGCGTTATTGATTATATTACCTCTTATAAACAAACCGCAGACTGTATCGACATCATCACTTTCAGGTGAAAGCATTGTAAAAGAAGAAAGCTCGGCCGCCGAAAAGGAAAAAACCGAATCATCGGAGCGGCCGGAGGACAAGCCGTCGCGAGATCCCAATCTGCCTGACTATTCAAATTCGTACAAGTATACTGATAATCCAATAGAAGCTGACGAACTCAACGATGAATATATTATGTCAAAATATGCCGTGTTGTATGATGCCGCGACGGATACAGTTACATATAAAAAATCAGCTCAAAAGAAATGTTATCCCGCAAGTACAACAAAGCTTCTTACCGCAATAGTCGCAAGCAAATTACTCGACGAGGATAAAGTCATAACAGTCGGAGATGAAATAAACATGATCGGCGAGGACTCAAGCATTGCCGGGCTTGAAAACGGAGAAAAGCTGACTGTAAAACAGCTTATGTACGCTATGCTGCTTCCTTCCGGAAACGATGCCGCTTATACGCTGGCGGTCAACGCGGCTCGTACATACAAAAACGATGAAAAGCTTTCTGCAAAAAAATCAGTAGCCGTTTTCGCGGAGCTGATGAACGATGCCGCAAAGGAGCTTGGCGCTGAAAATTCACACTTTAAAAATCCCGACGGTTTTCATGATGTCGGACATTACTCAACCGCTCTTGACTTGCTTAAAATTGCAAACTATGCGAAAGATATTCCGCTCATCTCTGAAATATGCAAAACATATCAGACAATACAGCTTCTGGAAAACGGCGAGGAAATAACATGGAATAATTCAAATAAGCTGCTCGATGAGAATGAGTATTGCTACTCGGAGTATGCGGAAGGAATGAAAACGGGTTTTACCGATGAGGCCGGCTCGTGCCTGATTGCCATTTTCACTAAGGATAAAAGTACTCAGCTCATTGTAGCTATGGATTCCTCAGATACATATGATAAATATTATGATTCGCTAAAGCTTGCTAAACTCGGCTTTAATAACGATGGTATAGAGTTCAGCTACAGTGAAATACCGCCGGATGTCGAGTGACTTTATTCTGAATAATACAATAAGGCAGCATCACATAAATAATGTGCAGTGCTGCCTTTTATTATTATGCTGTATTAAAGAGCGGTTTTTGATGTTTCACGCCGGACCCGTCGCATTGAGTCCCGTTCCGCCACTTAGCGGCGGTGGAGATCAGCAGTTGTTATATATGGAAGCCGCATACTTTTTCAAGGCTTGAATCTCGTTTTCACATTTATTAAATATTACAGCCTCGAGCAGTATATTCAGAGCATTTTTAATTTTTCTGTCATTTATGCCGATTTCTATTAAGTCGTTTCCCGATATATCAAGCTCGCTTATAGTGCAGCACAGCTTTCCGCGCACTATTTCATTGAAAAATTCAATCGCGTTATAATACAGCTGTTCAGTGCTTTTCTCGTGAGTTTTGGAAAATACATCGGCGCGCTTTATATCGAGCCACATTTTAGTAAATTCCAAACCGTGGTCACGCACGAATAACCGCATTTCAATCAGAGTTTTCGGAAAGAGCAGGCTGTGACTTTCTATGAGCTTCATAACATATGCATTGGTTTTTTTATCATATCTCAGTCGTGACAATATTTTTTGGGCTGTTTCAGCACTTGCTGACGAATGGCCGGGATATTTTTCCTCGCCGTTGATAATCACCTTGCAGCGCGGCTTTCCAACATCATGCAAAAGCATCGCAAGTCTTTCGGGAAAGCATTTTTCCGTCATGCTTACTGCGGCGGCGGTATGTTCCCAAAGTGTAATATCGGGATATTTTTTCATTACATATCCGCTTTGCGTCTCGAGTTCGGGAATGATTTCATATATAATATCCCTATATGACAACAGAGCGTTTAATACTCCGTCTCCGAGGAGAGTACCTTTCAGCTCTGATGATATGCGTTCCGCGGCAATTTTTTTTAGCAGGTGTTTTTTGTTAAGCATCGCCTGCAATGTGCCGGCTTCTATATCAAAGCCCAGAACGGAGGAAAACCTTAATCCGCGCATTATTCTCAACGCGTCCTCGGAAAATCTTGTTTCGGGATTTCCGACACATCTTATAATTTTAGTTTCCAAATCTCTCTGACCGCCGTACGGGTCAATAATTCCGTCCCTCTCGCTGTAAGCGACAGCGTTTATTGTAAAATCGCGGCGAGCGAGGTCGTCCTCTATTTTTTTAACATACGATACGGAGTCGGGCCGCCGCAAGTCTGTGTATTTGCCGTCGCTTCTGAAAGTAGTGATTTCAACAAGTATGCCGTCTGACACAACACCGACTGTACCGTGCTTTATCCCGTTTTTAACCGCTCTAAAGCTTTTAAAAATCCTCAGTATTTCCTCAGGCACGGCGGATGTGGCAATATCAAAGTCATGAACCTCTCGTCCGAGAAGTAAATCTCTCACAGAGCCGCCGACAATATAGGCCGAATAACCGGCGTTTTCAATCAATGAGATAATGTCAGAAACATATTTCGGAATAATTATCATAGCGTTCTCCCGATTTTATTGACGGCTTTTTAATTCCGTCATTTGTTCACGCTCACGTTTAAGCTCCTCACAAAGTGTTATAACGTCCCAGTCCTTATTTGTTTCAGTCAATACCGCCGTGAGCTTCACACTCCCCGCGCCTGTCTTTTTCAGCGCGAAAAAAAGTCTGTCTATCAGGCTGTCGGAAAATCCGCACAGTACCATCATTTCCTCGGAAATACCGTTATCGCCGCAATCGGGCGTATCGCTTTGAGCGGATATTCCCGCGAGCTCTCCTATTGTTTTGGAAAATTCAGTCCTCGGAACGTTTTTGACACGCAGCTTGAGCGGCAGCGCGGCGCGCATTATTTTTGAGTATTTCTTTTGCGGTATGTTAAAGAGCAATACTGTTTCCTTCAAAATATGTCACCTGTCTATTATCGTTTAATGTAAGCGTTCACGTTTTGCCACGCATGGGGAACATAACATCGATCAGGTTCTTATGATATGGGATAAATGTTTTTGCCGTAAAGATACCAAAGCTCTGTTTTTTTCAATTCACCTCAACATATTGCTCAATGGCTCTGCGTATTTCCTCTATACCCTCTCCGCTTTGTGACGAGCATGGGAAAAGATTGATATTTCCGAACTCTGACAACTGCTGTTCCATTTCGAACAGACGTACCTCACGCTGAGATTTTTTCAGCTTATCGAGCTTAGTCAGCGCAACAATAAAGCTGTAACCGTTTTGTGAAAGAAAATCTATCATATTTATGTCGTCGTTTGTCGCCGGGTGCCGCAGGTCGCATATCTGAACCACAAGCCGTATGTCGCGTTCCATCGCGAAATATCCCTCGACAAGCTCTGCCCAGCGTCTTTTTTCGCTGTCGGAAACCTTTGCGTAGCCGTATCCCGGCAGGTCGGCAAGCCGCGCCGTTTTTAGATTAAAAAAGTTTATTGTAGCGGTCTTTCCGGGAGTTGCGCTTACTCTTGCGAGAGCCTTTCTGTTCAAAATTTTATTTATCAGCGAGGACTTCCCTACATTGGAGCGTCCCGAAAAGACGATCTCCGGCATATCCGACGGCGGTATCTGTGATGACTTGCCGTAAGCGGCTTCAAACGCCGCTGTCTGAAAATTCATTGTTATCATTCCTTATATTCTGTTTTCAAGCACATCTGCTTTTTTCTCCTTTGCGTAGCGTTTTCTGCTTGAATTTTCCTTACCCGTCAGGGCGATTTCCAAAACCTCGTCTATGTTTTCGACAGATATAAATTTCACAGCACTTTTTACGGATTCGTCTATCTCATCGAGGTTAGAGAGATTATCCTTAGGTATAATAACTGTTTTAATACCGAGGCGGTACGCGGCAAGCGATTTTTCCTTCAATCCCCCTACAGGCAGTACGCGCCCCCTGAGGGTGATTTCACCTGTCATGGCTATATCCCTCCTGACAGCCCTGCCTGTCAGCGCGGAGGCTATTGCCGTGGCAATAGTAATTCCCGCCGAAGGCCCGTCCTTAGGAACTGCTCCCTCCGGGACGTGTATATGAAAGTCGTAATCCTTATAGAAATTCTTTTCGATAGAATATTTGTCCGAACGTGTTCTCACGCAGGTGAAAGCCGCCTGCGCGGACTCTTTCATTACATCTCCGAGCGAACCCGTAAGCGTCAGCTTTCCGCTACCACCCGTAACAGCGACCTCAACAGGGAGCGTAACTCCTCCGACAGGCGTCCACGCAAGCCCCGTGACCAGACCTACCTCGTCCTTTGAATTGATTTCATCCCTTTTGAATTTTCTTGCGCCGAGATAACTCTCTATATTTTTAACAGTTATCCGAATGCTTTTTTCTTCTCCCGAAACAATTTTAACAGCCGCTTTACGCATGAGCTTAGCTAAATATCGTTCGAGTGTTCTGACTCCTGATTCACTTGTATAGCTTTCTATCAAGTCAACAAGCGCTCTGTCTGTAATCTTGAAATTTTTCGATGTAAGACCGTTCTTTTTAAGCTGTTTTTTTATCAGGTGTTTTTTAGCTATGTTAAGCTTCTCCACGCTTGTATAGCTTGAAAGCTCTATTATATCCATTCTGTCGCGAAGCGGAGCGGGTATGCCCGCAAGATCGTTTGCGGTTGTTATGAACAGAACCTTGCTCAAGTCAAACGGCATATCTATGTAATGGTCAAAAAACGAAAAGTTCTGCTCACTGTCAAGAACCTCAAGCAGCGCCGATGTAGGATCACCCCTAAAGTCGTTTCCGAGTTTGTCGATCTCGTCCAGCAGTATCAACGGATTGCTTGTATTTGCTCGTACCATAGCGCTTATGATCCTGCCGGGCATAGCGCCTATGTATGTTTTTCTATGACCGCGTATCTCGCTCTCGTCATGTATGCCGCCAAGCGCTACACGGGCATAGCTTTTCCCGAGTGCGTCCGCGATGGACTTCGCGATAGAAGTCTTACCGACTCCCGGAGGCCCGACAAGGCAGAGTATAATTTGATTATTTTTTTCTTTACAAAGCTGCTTGACTGCTATAGATTCAATTATTCTGTCTTTAACGTCATTCAAGCCATAATGATCGTTATCAAGCTTTTGCCGTATCTTTTTAATATCCGTTACATCTTCTGTAGTACTGTTCCATGGCAGAGACAGACATGTGTCAAGGTATGAACGTATAACTCCCGCCTCCTGAGAAACAGACTGAAGCTTAGAGAGCTTTATTATCTCTTTTTTCAGCTTTTCGGAATTTTCCTCCGAAAGATCAAGCTTTTCGACAGCGGCGAAATACTCATCTATTTCCTCGACAAAATCAGAATTATCTAAGCCATCTGACCCAAGTTCATCATTTATCGCTTTTAATCGTTCTTTCAGATAGTATTCACGCTGGCTATTATCTATTGAATCCTTTACCTTTTCGCTGATCTCGTGTTCAGTACTGAGAATAACAAATTCGTCCTGCAAAAACTCAAGGACCATATTCAAGCGTTTTTCAATATTCAGCTCCTGAAGAAGCTGAAGCTTATAGTCGGTGTTTACTATAACATATTCGCCAACGAGGTCGCATATAGAGTCGGCATCGTCACAGGCCCGAATGAGTGAAACGGTCGCTTCGGGGATTCTGAGATAGGACGGAAGGATAAAAGTATTATTGATATATGATTCCTTAACCGCCTGAACTAATGCCGATGTTTGTACAGTGTCGTCAGAAACCTCAATCTCGGCTTTTTTTACAGTGGCCTCAAGATATGAACCTGTGTCATTATAATTTATGCTTTGCGCTCTGAAAATACCCTCGACGATGATCCGTATTTCCGATTCCGAAATCCTGACAGCCTGCTTGATTTCCGCAACTGTACCGATATTTGAAATGTTATTTTTATCCTCATCGTTATTTAAAGGATCGAGCACCACTGGCATAAAAATCCGCTGATCACCTTTAACAGCTTCCGATAAAGCAAGAATATTTTTTTTTGTGCTTATATCATATTGAATTGTTACTGATGGAAATATTACGACTCCAATCGTAGGTACAACAGGCAGTGTATATAAATTTTCGTTCATATTGTCCTCCGTTTTCTTGACTTATGTTACGATTATTATAATATATTTTTTTGCTAATATCAAGATAATGTCAAAAGCTGCAAAAATTTGCCGCTTTGATTCAAAAATCTGATATTGCTATTGAAGTAAACAGCTTAAAATGGTAAAATAGTTTCAATAGGCGCCTGCTCCGCCTCGCCGTCTAAGAGGACACGGCACAGCGGGGAACGTTTTGCCTGAGTTATATCTGTCGTGTGCTGCGGCATAAAAGCAAGCGGCTTTGTCAAAATCGACAGCAGTTTTCAATCTCAATACTGCGCCGTTCGGCGGAAAGGAAAAACAGATAATGAAAAATACGGAAAAAACTATGGATAAAATCGTTGCTCTTTGTAAAAACAGAGGCTTTGTTTATCCCGGTTCGGAGATTTACGGAGGTCTTGCCAACACATGGGATTACGGTCCTCTCGGACGCGAGCTTAAAGCAAATATCAAAAATGCCTGGCACAAAAAATTTGTTCAGGAGAATAAGTACAACGTGGGTCTTGACTCCGCTATCCTTATGAATCCGCAGACGTGGGTCGCGTCGGGTCATCTCGGCGGCTTTTCCGACCCCCTCATGGACTGCCGCGAATGCAAAACACGCCACAGGGCTGACGACCTTATAGAGGACTTTGACGGTACAAATGTTGCGGGCTGGTCAAATGATGAGATGATGAACTACATTCAGGAAAAGAAAATCCCCTGCCCTGAATGC
>CAYLOD010000078.1:0-8082 GCA_964385235.1 uncultured Clostridium sp. | reverse complement strand
GTTTTCATCTACAGGTTCAAAGAATTTTTCCTTTTTTATTTCATCGAAAATTTTCTGTGCGATCAGGCTGTTGCCCTTTCCGTTGAAATGATGATCGTCAACAAATACCTCTCCATGATCATGCGGACGCTGAAACAGAGGCGTGGTATATATGCCGAGAATATTGTTCAGCAGCGTTCTATTATTTTGTTCTATATATTGCTCGGTAAGCCAGTCAATTCTCGCACAGAACAAGAGGATATCTCCCTCTTTAAATTTCATTTTATCAGTTAAGGTGAAAATCCAGTTATAATGTCCGCCAAAGGTATTCGCGCAATTTTGCACCGTATAAGGCAAATTATTGTTATTGATGACCCTTTGCAAATTGCTTGCTAAAGTCTCGCTGTCACCGATAGATAGTCCTGTTACACAGCTGTCGCCAAACAAATATATTGTATTTGTAAAATTCTTCGGATTATCCGTGGTGACTCTGCGGTGATTTACAACATTCGCATACTTGCTTTTAAAGTCGGGAAACATATATACTCCGTCGTATGAAACGACAGGATACGACGCTTTGCATACATTTTCAATATATTCATCATCAAAGCCGTATACCCTGTAGCACAGTTCCTTTGCCTTTTCGCGCATAGCTTCATCCTTGATATGAAGCACGTTAGGCATTTTATCCCCTTGACGTGAAAAAAACTCCTCAATCTCCGAATGCTCACCGGGAATTTGCCGAATATACGGGGTGAAAAATATGCCAACCCTGACTTTCGGATTTTTTCGGGCTATATCGGCAATTTTGTTAAGAAAGAACGCGCGTGTGTACATGGCCTGAACCACAGCGTCAAAAAGAAAAAGTCTCGGGCAAAAGCTTTTTACAAAATTTATCTGCTCACCGTTCCAAACAGAAGCCATAAAAACATTTGTATAGCTTGATTTATCGATATTGCTTAACGACTGTAATTTTAATGACTGCGTAAAATTATCATGTGTTTTAAATGTTATCTCACGGTCAGTATCGCTTACCAGCGCGGAAAATTTAATACCGCACCTCTCGCAAATACTATATACCATAACGCCTAACTCGTCTGTTGCAAAAAACGCAAGCTTCATACCCGGCGATAACAAGCCCCGCTCCTCAAAATAATCGCGAAGCGAATAGCCGGTGCACTCAACCTCATAGTACATTTGCATATACTTCTGATAAAGCAGCAGTTTTCTTTCGCTTTGCATCAGACGGTCAATCAAGCCTTTATCCTCAGCGGTTTGCAAAGGCGGATTCAAGTCTTTTTTCTCAACAGTCGGTGCGGGTATATTTTTAACGGCTTGAGAGTCCGCAGCCTTAACCGATTCTGTCTGCGGCAATGACAGAATTTTTACTTCCGCGTTTTTAAAAGTACGCAATAGACAAAAATCCTTCGCGACAGATAAAACTTGCTCGTTTTTGGACAATAATGTCCAGACAGACCTTTGCGGCTCGAACCGTTTGGGTTCGGCAATATCGCTTAACAGACAAATCATTTTTTGCCCTGCAAAGCCGTTTTTCGGTTCAATGTCGCCGTTAGCGATGATCAGGCTGTCGTTTCCGGCGTTTTCTGTAATACTCGAGAACTTATCGTCGGGATCGGCGATTATATATTTCGCGCTCTTTGCGTTACCATTCGTGAGCTGCTCAAACCTGACATTTATAAAGTCCTTGTATGCCCAGCTTTTAAAATAGTTTAGCTGGTTCAAATCTATGCCGTAAACAGCTATCTTTTCGGGTATGCCAACGGACTTTATTAACGAAAACGCATTGTATACGAAATGGATCAGCCTGAAAAAACGCATCAGATCGGATTTAAAAAACACAACCTCGTAATTCATTTGTTTAAATAAATCAATGCTTGTGCTTTGTAAGGGGCATATAACCTTAAACTTTTTCCCGGTCAGGCAAAACAGTTCAACAGGTATGTGCGCAGGTATCTGCTTAAAGTTTGAAAATGCGTTGATAAAATTCGGTCCGCTTGCGGGGTGCAGCTTCAGTATAAAATCAGTATTCTTAAAATAATAGTCTATAATTACTTTATAGAAGAAAAATACATTATCATAACTTTCTTTTATGGGAATGTCCGGTTTATTGTCTTCAATACATTTTCTTGTCAATCCGGGAGAATTAAACAATAGAACGGAATCAAAGGTGTAACCGTTCAAATCATAAGCTTTTACTATTTGTTCCTTGTAACGGGCGTCCAATCCCATCAGTGTTTCAATATATCCGAATACTTCGGCGGGAACGCTCCCGCCTTTCGGATAAATGGATTTATCTGAGAACAAGTATCCCTTTACGCAATGAGCGCCCTGCCCGTCCTGCAAATGCATATCCATGATCAAGCAGTTATAAGCGTAACATTCTTTTGTACGATTCTTTACACAAGAGCCGGTCCAATACAGGTTAAATTGCTTATCAAAGCTCTCTATACACATATAATCAATACCATGTAATTCAAAGTACAAGGTAAAGGGATTATACATATCATACAGTGCGTATATTGCATTAAAGTCCGTCAAAATTATGTTTTTTTCTTTTAAAAACATATTTATCTGGGTTTCCATGTTTTGTATAACGTCCTCTTTTGAATCCGCACTGTAGGTGACGATCTTATGAACACTCGGCATCTGATAATATTTTACATTATCAATTTGAGGACAATGCGGAGAATTAATGTTCTGCTCCACTAATATAACAGCCTGTTCATCATCGTGATATTTAAATTTGTGTACAATGGCTCTTAAAATATTGGCAGGATGCTGTACACAATACAGAACCATATATTACCGCCCCTTTCTCAGATCATTCGGCAGTTGAGCGGGATTATTCACAAAATAGTGATTACCGACTTCAATCGTTGGCTTTAAAAAGCTTCTCGAATTCAGTGAACGAACAGTAAAGGCGAAGCCCGAAAATTCTTCAATATTACGGATATATATATCAATATCCTTATCTTCATTAACACGCAACAGTACATTGTCAGCAATATTGGGGACTTTCTTTTCCCAAGTAAACTGTTTAATATCAAGCCAGCTGCCATCGATTTCATGCGGAAGCATTGACGCGGCAATAACCATAGTATCTGTGTCAATAGTCTTATGATTAGACAAAGACATGAAGTCTATCACAGCATAGTCTGAAGACCAGATTTCCTTAATCGTCTTGATAGTAAAGAATTTGCAGCCAACGTTATTATTCTCCGGGTTAACGGTAAATGTGAGCCAGTCGGTATCGACACTTTCTCCGCCCGGACCTGCCAAAAGTCCTTGCAGCAGTTTTTCATAATACGGAGATTTACGGGCATACTTCCAGAAAATATACCCCAAATCAACCTCTGTATCGTTCCATACCTTAGGTATACCCGCATAGTGAATAATACACGGATTATTTCTGGAACGCTTATAACTTTCGGCAAATCCCGCCGCCAAAAACTTGGTAACGAGTTCCTCTCTGTTTGAGCCATTCTCCAGCAGACTAAAGACGTTCCACTTGTCATCAACATATTTAATATGCCCGTTAAAGAGACAGTTCAACACATCCTGATCATGGAAGAACCAGTTTCTCGACATTGCAACCTCAAAAAGCTTTTCACCTGTAAATTTGTCTTTCAGGTTATTAAGATTGAACAGAATGACTCCCGCTTGGAAATAATTGAAGAAGTCATCTATGTTGATATATTTCAGAATATTCTCCCAGTAAAAGTCTTCCTTCTTTACACATGAGGCAATAAAGTCATAATCGCGGACAGCGGCTATATATTCATCGTCCATATCAGTAAAGAACAGCTCCGCTATATCGGCGTTTACGACCATGTCGCAGTCGAGATACAAAACCCTGTCGTATCCCTCAAAAATATCGAGAACCAGGAACCTGTAGTACGTTTCATATGTCAGATGTCTGTCGATATGAACGGTTTTGTACTTTTCAAAGTTGCGCGTAACATCGACAAAACGCAACATCATATTACTCTTTGAGGAAAAGATGTCCTTAGCTATTTGCTGATTGTATTCCGATATTCCTCTATGACATATTACTATGTCATAAAAGTAGTTGTCGCTTGCATTCTCACAGATAGACTGCAGGAGAACGTCAGTGTACTTCATATACTTATCGTCGCATGCAAGCATAACGGAAACGCAGTTTTCCTTACCCGGATGGATAACTTTCGCAACCGGACGTGTATCTTCATACTGTATTCTTCCGAGATGACATATGTCTATTTCCGGTCTTGTCAGTTCGATATTCCGAACAAATATCGCAAGCAGACGTTCAGCTATATGTCCCAGTGTGCGGTATTCCTCAATATTATATCGCTTCTGATCGATAAGCGACTCGACCTCCTCGAGAATATCAAAGCAAAATGCCGAGTACTCCTCGAAAAGTTCTTTTTTCATTATAAACATATTGCAGAAAATCGCTTTGTCAGAGTGAAGAATATCCATAACGGCATCGTAATACTGAGGATATTTATTTAAAATAACCTTTACGGTTATGTCCAGATCCGATTTGTTAAAGTGCTTGCTCCAATGGTCATAAATGTTCAGACGTCTGCCGTCTTCATCGTACTTCCATTCATCGGGGATTATAATATCGTAATCTTCGCAGACTTCCGCAATGTGACGCTCATCTATATATGATTCCTTGAGTGCATCATAGTTGAGCACAGGCTTGTAAGTAAGTTTGGTTTCATTCTCATTGAATGAAAAATAACGTCTGTAATGCCAAAAGCCGTAATAGTCCGCGTCGGGGCAGTTTTTCCATGCCCAATACTGTGCCGTAAGCTCACAGTACATTTTGTTTTTATCGGATATATTCTCGCCCTCATCGTCATGAAGCATACCGGGGAAGCGCTCGTCCGCCAGCGATGTTCCTACCTGAATCGGCAGCAAATACTTATTATTCTCAGGTGTAAACGAGGGCTTGTGCATTGATATAAAGATTTTTATATTACTGTCGGTATCGGTTTCTGACGCCTCGTCGATCTGTGCCTCTATCTCGGGCATATTGATACTTAACGTCCTGCCTTCAAACGCGCTTTCAAACGAGAAGTCAACGGTGCTTATTTCAAAGGCGTTTTCTATACTTTCTCTAATATTGCTGAAAATCCAATTAGTTCTCCATATGAATCTGCTCAAAAACTTTAAAATAAATTTGTCAAAGTCTATTTTTTGAATATTACTGTTCAAGCATATGTTTTCAACATATGCAGCCACCGATTTAATATTGTTCGTAATGCTGCCCGCATTGCGTTCGCTCATTCTGTGTAATACTTGATTATCTGAATCCGCCCAGTTCATTATGGAGAAAACGTCGGTAGCGTATGCCGCCTTTTTAGCGTTTGCCCATAAAGCGGTCGAAAAAACGAGATCATCCGCATACATGACGGAGTGGTTGCTTTCATCAGCATAAAACTCGGATATATCAGGTACGATATTTTGCCAAAGCTCACGGCTGATGAGTTTATCACTCGTACACGTCAAGCCTATAAGGTTGCCGGCATTTCTTATAAATACACTGAGAAGGGAGTCATTCTCAGTCATATCAACGGAGTGTATATATCTGTATGACGACTTATTATTCCAATTTATCGCAAAATCGCTGAACGCAAAATCGGCGCCGTTATCCTTTACAGCTTTTACCATATCTTCCACATATCTGACGCTGTAACGAATAATATCATTTGTAAAAATAAAATATTCGCCCTCCGCTTGTGCCGCTCCGCATATAAACAGTTCATTATCAGACACAGTAAGTGACGAATATCCTGATAAACGCTCGAACGGTACGACCTTTATCTGTCGTTTTTTAGAGTATTTTCTTAAAATGTGGCGAAACTGCTTTTTCTCCTCGTCAATTACATTTTTCTGTTTGTGAGATAATGCTTCATCGTTATTTACAATAATTATTTCAATATTCTTATAAGTTTGAGAGGAAATGCTCTTTATATTCCTGCCAAGTGCTTCGGCATCGGTCTCGGCGATAATTACAGAAACAAGAGGATTGTCTTCCTCCTCCGAAACAGGTGAATTATCCGCTTCTTCCGAAGCAGGTGAATTGTCCGCTTCTTCCGAAGCAGGTGAATTGTCCGCTTCCTCCGAAACAGGAGAATTGTCCGCTTCCTCCGAAACAGGAGGATTGTCCGCTTCCTCCGAAACAGGAGGATTGTCCGCTTCCTCCGAAACAGGAGGATTGTCCGCTTCCTCCGAAACAGGTGAATTGTCCGCTTCCTCCGAAACAAGAGAATTGTCCGCTACCTCCGAAGCAGGTGAATTGTCCGCTTCCTCCGGCGCAAGAGGAGCGTCTACACCCTCCAAAATAAGAGAAATATCTTCTTCAACAGTATTAACGTTCTTCTCGCTCATTTTATTCTCCTCCTAAAATTGCTTTAATATAGTATAAACTTAATTTCTCAATTTATTTAAAATTTTTAATATTAAAAATAAGATGTTACTTGTCCATTATATTATCTTATCTTATATTTGTCAACATTTTATGTCAAATTTTTTTATAGTTCATTCCATATGGCAAATGCGGCATAAGCCTTGTAAATAACAACATTACGATAATACCCCCGCCCAAAAAGGCGGGGGTATTTTGCCGGATTAAGATTAAAACGTTATTATGCTGTCAGTCGTCGCTGTCAGTCGTCAAAAAGCTCCTTCAGTTTATCAAAGAAGCCCTTTCTCTTTTGGTAGTTTTGGTCATCGGCCGCTGCCTCAAACTGCTTTATAAGATCCTTTTGCTTCTGGTTCAGGTTTTTGGGAACCTCGACAGTGACCTTGACGTATTGGTCGCCCCTGCCGCGTGAATTAAGATGGGGGATACCCTTGCCCTTGAGCTTAAATATATCGCCCGGCTGTGTGCCCTCATGAACGGAATATGTCACCTTGCCGTCAAGTGTAGGAACAGTTACCTCATGACCGAGAGCCGCCTGTGCAAACGTGATAGGAATCTCACACCAGACGTCGTCGCCTTTGCGTTCATATATCGGGTGCGGACGGATATTGATATAAACATGAAGATCTCCCGACGGGCCTCCGTTTATACCGCTGTTGCCGTGACCGCCGACATTGAGCACCTGATCGTTGTTGACGCCCGCGGGGATATTGACGGTAACAGTGCGTTTTGCGCGCATTCTGCCTGTACCCGAACACGACTTGCAGGGAGTTTCAATAACCTTTCCGCGTCCTTTGCACCTGTCGCAGCTACGCGTCGTTTGGATAACGCCGAACGGGGTGCGCTGGTTGATTTTTGTCTGACCCGAGCCGCCGCAGACCGGGCAGGTCTTAGGCGATGTGCCCTTTTGAGCGCCTGTTCCCGAGCAGTCCTTACATACCTCGATATTCTGATACGAAACATCTTTTTTACAGCCCTTTGCGGCTTCCTCAAACGAGATGGTAACGGAAACTTCCGTATCCGCGCCGCGTCTGGGGGCGTTTGTGCTGTTATTCTGTCTGCCGCCGAAGCCCCCGAAAAAGCTGTTAAATATATCTCCGAGGTCAATATCCTGTCCGAACGGGCTTCCTCCCGCCGCGCTCCCCGCGCCATAGCTCGGGTCAACGCCCGCGAATCCGAAGCGGTCATATCTCGCACGCTTTTCTTTATCTGAAAGGACCTCGTATGCCTCGTTTACCTCTTTAAATTTCATCTCGGCTTCCTTGTCATCGGGATTCAAGTCGGGATGATACTTCTTCGCAAGCTTCCTGTACGCCTTTTTTATTTCATCGTCGGAAGCGCCTTTACTTACCTCGAGAACTTCATAGTAGTCTCTTTTATCTGCCACCGATTATCACCTCAATAAAAATAAAGCACAATTACACAATCTACATTATATACTAACCAATTCCCCCATGTCAAGCACACAAGTCAAGGTCGAGTACCTCGACACGTAAGACGCGGTCGAGTGCCTCGACACGCAAGACGCGTAGTCGCTCGGCAAGCCTCGCTCGACGTCGGCGGGGGACGTTTACTGCCGCGCGGGGACGAAGTTACCAATGAATTACCATGTGCTAATCAAGTGAAAAACTTCCTGCGCGGCACACATACAACCCCTATACACTGCG
>CAYLOD010000077.1:0-8116 GCA_964385235.1 uncultured Clostridium sp. | reverse complement strand
TACAGCTTTTTCAATGAAATTTTCAATAAAATATTTTTAAAAGACCGGGGTATCGCTTAGGCAATACATTCATTATC
The DNA here is from genome assembly GCA_964385235.1 of uncultured Clostridium sp. Taxonomy (GTDB): domain Bacteria; phylum Bacillota; class Clostridia; order Oscillospirales; family Acutalibacteraceae; genus Pseudoruminococcus. Next base: position 8,039 of record CAYLOD010000077.1, on the reverse strand, counting down.
AGTCGTGATGTATGTTAATAACGGGGAAAAATTATTAAATTCACGCGGCTGCCTAAGCTGTATTACCGAACGCTGTCGAAAAGCGGCGACATCGGATTCCGCATCGCTATATCGCTTGCGGCAGAGCTCAGACGTTCATTATTTATTCGGCGCTTTTCGGCAATAACCGCTTCACTTACACTGTACATAATCTCCTTAGTTTCAAAGTCGTACAGGCATAAAAGAATTTCGTTCCCGTTTTCGTCCTTACCGAAAATTCTTGCTCTCGGCATAATAACACCTCCGTTAAGATGTATGCGTCCTCAGCTTGTACAGTTGACATTTCATGTCCGATAAGCTGTCCTTTTTCAAAATTATTGAGCTATTCGAGGATTTTCTTGCTTTTGCGCGGCACTCGCAATATATATTTTTAATATTGTATTGTTCCGCATATTTGTCAATATATTGCAAACAATAATCTTTTATTGTATAATAAGGCTATATTATTCAAAAGGTGTGTAACTTATATGCTCCTAAGAAAGTGGGACAAACTCCCCGACAATATGAAAAACGATTATGTCAAAAAATATTACGATATGCTCTCTCATAAGACGGCTAATCTCCTCTTAAAGAGAATTATTGATTTTATACTTGCCCTTGTACTTCTCATTATTCTATCACCTTTCTTTATCTTTATAGCCCTGTGGGTCAAATGTGATTCAAAGGGAAGCGTCTTTTTTCGTCAGGAAAGGGTGACCCGATACGGGAAAATTTTCCATATCATTAAATTTCGGACTATGGTTCAAAACGCCGAGAACATCGGCTCTCAGGTAACGGTCAGTCATGATTCGCGCATTACACGGGCAGGTCATATATTGCGGAAAACAAGGCTTGACGAGCTGCCGCAGCTCTTTAATATTCTGTCGGGAAGCATGAGCTTTGTAGGAACACGGCCCGAGGTTATGAAATACGTCAAATACTACACTCCCGAAATGATGGCTACACTGCTGCTCCCCGCGGGTATCACCTCACTTACAAGCATTAAATTTAAAGATGAGGAAAAACTGCTTAAAAACGCCGATGATGCGGATAAGGTTTATATTGAAAAGGTACTTCCCCGAAAAATGAAAATAAATCTCGAATATATCGAAAATTTCAATTTATTTTTTGACATAAAGGTTATGTTTATGACGGTTCTCGCTGTATTTTAGACGCGAAATTTTAAACTGGCGGTGCATAATTTAATGGCTCAAAGCAAAAAGAAACTCACAAATATTTTGATGAATACCTCTTTGATAAGATTTTCGCTTATTACTCTGCTCTTTTTCGGTTCTGTATGCGTAATAGATACCGTCTGCTACCTTCTCACGGCGCCGATATATGTATGGGCGGGAATCGTTCTGTATATTAAGCTTATAAAAGAAAAAAAGCTGAGGAAGATACGGCATCTCCCCGTTATTCTGCTGCTGTTTGCCTCGGCAATAGTATCTATCGTGATAAACTTTTCTTATAACATACTTGAAAATATATTTATGTTGTATTATATGGCGATTTGCTTCTTTCTTTTTTACGGTTTGTATGCCGACAAAACGCACGAGGGCGCAAAGCGTGAGATGACGTTCATTTTTAAGTTTTTACTTTCGGCTACAACAGCACTTATGATAATCAGTATCATCATACTGCTTATCTCTAAAGAAGGCTTTATGTTTAATGGATACTACATAAGCATAAAGGACAATCGTTTTGTCGGCATTTTTACTAATGCCAACCTGCTCGCGTTTTACGCGGTTATCGGCGTTATACTCTGCCATATCCTGTATCTTCGCCGCAAGGCTGTTTCCAAGGTCACCGCCGGTGCCGGGCTGTATTACGCAATATGTATGCTTGTAAACCTGCTGTCGCTATTTCTTTCGGATTCTAACGCCTCGCTCGTGTTCATTATAATCTATGTTTGCTTTACAGCTTTCTATAAAATTTTTCGCGACAGCGACACGATACATATTACACGCTTTATACTTCGTGTTGCAGCTTTTATACTTTCCTGCGTCGTGTTTGCCTTTGCGTTTATGACTGTCAGGTCGTTTACTCAGAGAGGCTTTTCCGAGCTGCTCGTTTTAGGTCAAGATGTTGAACAGCCGTCAGAAAATGATAACAATTACCTGCCCAGCGATAACAAAACAGATGATATTTTGAATGACAATAACAACGCTTCCGAAAAACACAAGACCACCTTTACTCACGAGAATAAAAATTTTGACAGCGGCAGAATACCGCTCCTGAAACAGGCTGCTAAGCTTTTTATGCTCTATCCTGTCTTCGGAGTAACTCCGAGAAACATTGTTCTCTACGGAGAGCTGTATCTCGGCGGTCTTAAATATTCTGACTTCCATAACGGATTTGTCACTGTCCTTGTCAGCTTTGGGATAGTCGGATTTACGTTTTTTATGATATTCGCGGTTAAAATCGCCAAAAGCCTGCTGTTATGTATATTTAAAAAGCGAAACAAGAATGATACAGAACGCGAAATGCTGCCGTGTCTGCTCGCGTTCCTCGCGGCATACTGCATTTACTCAATGTTTGAGATAACACTTTTGCTCGATATATCATACAAAGTACTCATCTTTTGGCTTATGCTCGGCTACGCAATGAGCTATCTTAATCATTACGAAACAAACGATGCCCGCGGAAAACGCCATCGCGCGGCATTTTTCCCGGGCAGTTCCGCTCCTGTCAGAACAAATACTACAATACCGGGCGCAGATGACGATCCCTCCGCGTCTGACGATAACCCGCGATAATTGATTGGCATTTTTAATTTAATACAACCCCGTCAATAGTCGAATGACGGGGTTGTGTCCCATAATTTGTTGACTTGACTCCTTTTGAATGCTACTATTATTATACAGTCATTCAAAAGGGGATTTTATTAGCCGTTAAACCTCTCTGCGTGCCGGAGCTTATCATTTCTTCAGCTATGACAACTCCGGAAAAACTCAGGCGGAAAACTTCATCTCTAATGTGCCCGCAGCCGGCAATATGCCGCCGCCCGCAGCCGATGTTGAATTTCGGCGGAAAGGAACAAAATCCGCCTGATGCCGATGATGTAAAAAAGGAACTCGATATATTTTTAAATACATTAGAGGAGTACTGCAGCGTTAAACCTGTAATCTATGCCACGGGCGAATCCTGTTCCATGTTTATTTCAGGCAAACTTAACAAATATGATATTCGGATAAGGAACGTCGTCACTTATCCGTCACTTCCCGACGGACGGAACCGGACATTACGGCAATATACCGACAGAGCGCGACTGAAAGGTTATAACGGCGAAGAAAAATTTATCGATATGAACGTTTTCAGCGGCACTGCTGAGGAATTTAAAAATTACCGCAGGCAAGCATAATTTAAGATATTTTGACGATTAAAGCAGAAAACGCCGCTCTTTACAACCTTAATGTTTTGTAATAGAATAAGTATTATATAAAACAAGAAAAAGGAATGTTTAAAATGGATATAAGGGAAGAATCACTTAAAAAGCATTATGAATGGCAGGGAAAAATAGAAGTCGTTTCACGAGTAAGCGTGAACAATACAAACGACCTCTCGCTCGCTTATACACCCGGCGTAGCCGAGCCATGCCTCGCTATCCAAAGGGATTATGAGAAATCCTTTCAGCTCACACGGCGCAGCAACCTTGTCGCCGTCATAACGGACGGCACGGCTGTTCTCGGTCTTGGAGATATAGGTCCCGAAGCAGGTATGCCGGTCATGGAGGGCAAATGCGCCCTGTTCAAGGAATTTGCGGGTGTTGACGCGTTTCCGATCTGCATACGTTCAAAAGATATAGACGAAATCGTGAGAACCGTGTACCTCATATCGGGCAGCTTCGGAGGCATAAATCTCGAGGATATAGCCGCGCCGAGATGCTTTGAGATAGAGCGCAGACTGAAGGAAATATGCGATATACCCGTATTTCATGACGATCAGCACGGCACAGCTATTATAGTTGCCGCTGCCGTACTGAACGCACTGAAAGTTGTTAACAAAAGTCTCGGGGAAATAACCGCCGTTATCAACGGCTCAGGCTCTGCGGGCATAGCGATCGCAAAGCATCTGCTTAACCTCGGCCTTAAAAACCTCATAATGGTTGATAGATTCGGTATTATATGCGAGGGCATGGACGGACTTAATTCCGAGCAGAAATATATGTCAACCGTTTCAAACCGAGAACATAAACGCGGCAATCTTGCTGACGCAATCAGAGGCGCTGACTTATTCATCGGTGTTTCCGCTCCGAATATCGTAACCGGGGAAATGGTAAGGTCTATGGCCGGTAACGCCGTTATCTTTGCCATGGCTAATCCGACGCCCGAGATTATGCCCGATACAGCAAAAAGCGCGGGCGCTCGAATCGTTGGTACAGGGCGCTCCGACTTTCCGAATCAAATCAACAATGTCCTTGCATTTCCGGGAATCTTTCGTGGCGCTCTCGACTGCCGCGCAAGAGAAATCAACGAGGAAATGAAGGCTGCCGCGTCATACGCGATAGCGTCGCTCGTTTCGGACGACGAACTGAATGATGAATACATTTTGCCGAAAGCATTCGACAGACGCGTCGGCAAGGCTGTCGCCGACGCCGTTATCGCGGCGGCAAGAAAAAGCGGCGCGGCAAGGGTCTGAAAATACATCCCGCCTTTATTTGACAATCGGGTAATAATATAGTAAAATAACAGTTGCGAGCGGGCTGAACAGCTGCGGATGAAAGCCGAAAGGCTTCATGCGAGGAAAGTCCGGGCTCCACAGGGCAAGAATAACGGCTAACAGCCGCCGGGGGCGACCCCAGGGAAAGTGCAACAGAGATATACCGCCCGGCAAATGCCGGGTAAGGGTGGAAAGGCGAGGTAAGAGCTCACCGGCTCATAGGAGACTATGCAGCCCTGTAAACCCTATTCGGAGCAACACCTCACAGAAGCATTAACATCGGCCCGATGGCTTCGCTCAGGTGGCATCGAGCAGCGGCGGCAACGCCCTGCCAAGATAGATGGCTGTTCACGACAGAACCCGGCTTACAGGCCCGGTCGCCGCATTTTGCGAATATATCGCGAAGTTTTTTCGCTTAAAAACAACGGCTTTGCATATACTATCTGTGTGAAACCCGTTGTATATCCTTCTTCCTCTATTTTCAGCAATATTCCGCCTTTGCTGTGCAATATCAACTAAAACACTATAACCATTTCTTACAATTTAGCTATTGTCATTTATATTAAGTTAACGTATAATACATATATACTCAATGATAGGAGGATTTCGATGAGATTGCGTAAGCAAGCGCTTGGCGACCGCAACCTGATAGGTGCGAGAGTTGAGGCTGCCCGTAAAAGTAAAGGCATGAAGCAAAAGGAATTGCTTGCACAGCTTCAAGTGAGCGGTGTAGACATGAATGCTTCGGGTCTTTCCAAGCTGGAGGGTCAGATACGTTCTGTTACTGACATCGAGCTTGTTGCACTTGCCGATATTCTTGAGGTTTCGATAGAATATCTGCTCGGCAGAGAGTAATCGCTAAAATATGCGGCATCTTATGCGACACAACTCCGATTATCTGCTAAAACCCTATTTTCGTTTAAATTATTTCATATGGAGGGATGAAATAATTTAAACGAAATTCAAAAGACTTGAGTTTCTTTTCTGAAACTCAAGTCTTTTTTTGATTTTTAAAATGCTCATTGAGTCATATTTTACTTTTCATAACGATATCCTCGCGCGAATACTTGAGCTTGTAAAAAACATCACAACAGTTTTATCTGACAAAAAATCTCTATGCTTTCCGCCGCGGTTTCGTCCGCGATCTTAAAAATATCAAATATTTCCTCTTTGCCGCCGCTTAAACAAATCGAATTTTTCACTTTCATCATACGAAATTTATTTCTTGACTAAGATCTGTCCCTCTCATAAGCAAGAAGCAAATCAACCATTCTGCCATAGCTTTTTGCTCCATCGTCCTGTGAGTTTGCTTTCAGGTAAGCGTCGTTTATTGTTGACGCGGCTTCCGCGACGGGTGTTTCAAACCGCGCCCAGTACGCGTTGTTATTATTCAGGTCGGCAATAACTTTATCGCTGAGGCTGCCGCATACCTCGGCATATTTTTCACTGTCCTCGGCGTACAGTTCGTTTCCCGCATATGTGAACGCAAGCATATAGCCCGAGTATCTGAGCTCATCACTGCCGCTGTTTATACAAGCGAGATATGATATAAAATTCGCCTCGTCCTCTCTTGCGTATCCGCGAAGATGGGCAAGCTCATGACACATTGTAGAGGGTATGGAAAAATCGGGTACATCGACGTTTACATTTGCCTCAAATGTATACGGAAAGAATACGCCCGTTATCCCCGTACCTGACATAAGCCTTGAAAGCATTACCGGTTTAGGCGCGGAATAGCCGCCTGTAACGGTGGGATATTCTTCACTGAGATTATTCATGGCTATCCGCGATTTTTCTTTGGCGCCGTCGATTCCCTCGGAAAGCGTCATCACTCCGTCCCGTTCCGAAAGTCCCTCGCGGGCTTGGGAAGCTCTTTCCGCAAGACTGACACACAGGTCATAAAGCTCCCCGGCGGTCGAGTCGCGCACATTCATGCCGCTGACCTCCGCAAACGTACAGCGATAGTAGCATACTCCGAAGTTCGTGATAAATAAGAAGAATACTACGCTCACCGCACACAAAACGTTTAAAAAGGCTTTGTACAGCAGCTTTCCCCTGCTCCCCCTCTTCCTTACGGCTCTGATAACCGTAAACAAAATATAAAAAAGCGCTGCGGGTATAAGCAAAATAATGATAATCTCAGCAATCGAAACAGGGACGAGAGCTGATACGGAATTAAAAAAGAGCGATATGTACTTATAGATATTCACAGAGTACCATTCCGCAAACGCTGTGCTGTTATATGCTGTGAAGGCAAGCACAAGCGCCGCGGGGATAAGCAATAATATAAACAGTCGTTTATAGCCGAATAAAGACTTAATAATTTTCCTTAATCTTTGCATCATGCTTCTTCCTCTATAAGCGGTATTGCCTCATCAAGACTGCTGAATCGTCTGTAAATCATAGGGATTATTTCATCTGTCGGTTCTGTCAGGTCGGGTATCATTATCGGCTTTGTATGCGCCGCGTGCGCCGCCTTAATACCGTTTATGGAATCCTCAAAGACAAAACAGTCCCCGGGGCTTACGTCAATGCGCCTTGAAGCCTCGAGAAATATGTCGGGAAAGGGCTTTCCGCGATTTATATCGTCGCCGCACACCAAGTCCTCGAAATGCCGCAGGATCCCAGCCTTTTCAAGCACTTCACTTGCGGTTTTCCTGCGTGTTGAGGTCGCTATGCAAAGACGATAATTTTTCCGCTTCAAAGCATCAATAAGCTCAAAAAGACCCTTTTTGACCGGGACCCCGTTCTTCTTATAGTAATCCCGGACAAATCCGGAAACATTCGGCTTAAATGTATCATAGTCAAAATCCCCGCCCATGGCGTCGTTGAATATTTTCCTTGTATCATTTAAGGTTCTGCCGATAGAATACCTCGCAAGCTCCAATATTTTATCATCATATCCGAATTTCCTCGCGGCAAATTCATACCCCATAAGGACTATTCTCTCCGAATCTATCATAAGACCGTCCATATCAAAAATTGCGCCTTTACCCATAGCCAAGCCTTCCCCTATCCTTTTTCTATGTCATAACTATTCTACCATATTCGGGATAATTCTTCAATCTCACGGCGCCGCTAAGATCTCTCCAAATTCAGACAACCTTAAATATCCACTTGCACACAGCCTGTCCATCTAATATTATATAAAGAGAGAAAATTTACGGTGGTGCAACTATGACTATTGAACAGATAGACAGCGAGCGCATACTTATTGCGCTCTGCGACGAGGATATGAAATCATTTTCACTTGAATTTGAAAGTATGTCGCTTTCAAACCCTCATGTCAGGGAAACACTCAAACGCCTGCTCAGCTTTGCAAGCATAGAAACAGGAATATCCGTTTCTAATAAAAAAAT
>CAYLOD010000076.1:0-8553 GCA_964385235.1 uncultured Clostridium sp. | reverse complement strand
CGGCAAGCTGTCTGAAATTGAAGAATCCATTGGGAAAATCAGAGGGCTTGACGCTACGGAACTGCTCAGTGAAACTGATCGGGAGCTGAAGGGTCTTTGCGATACAGCCCTTGGGTCGATAGCCCTGACAAAGGCCGAAGCACAGAACGCGTATGATACCGGGGATATTTCCGTTTATGACAAAGACTATGAAGAAAATTACGCGGCATACAGCGACGCGTATGACAATATTATAAGCTCGGTGGAAGCAGTGAGAGTGCTGATAAGATAAAGGCATACCTCCGCGGGAACTTTCATATAAATTACCATTAAAACATAGGAGGGTAATTATGTGAAAGGCTTTGTAGAGCAACGTGCCGTCGAGCTCGGTGAATATATTATTCAGAGCAAGGCTACTGTACGAAAGACAGCCAAAAAATTCGGAATAAGCAAGAGTACCGTCCACAAGGACGTGAGCGAACGCTTAAAAAAGGTCAATCCTCAGCTTTATAGAGAGGTAAAAAGTGTTTTAGAGATAAATAAGGCTCAGCGCCATATCCGCGGCGGAATGGCAACGCGAAGAAAATATAAAGGCGATCAGCAGGATTAACACAAGGGACAACGCTCGTGGCGGCGCTGTCCTTTTTCTCTGAAAATTAATTGTCGGGTGATAGGATGATAAAAGCGGCAGCACATAAAACGATTGATTTTATAAAGAAAGAAACGGTTCTGACGGCGGCGTTTGCGCTGGCTTTAATATCCGCGTTTTTTGTAGCGCCGAGTGAAAAATACCTTGACTACATAGACTTCCGTGTGCTCGGGATACTTTTGAGCCTTATGATAATCATGTCGGCGTTTCAGCGGACAGGGATTTTCGACAGGATAGGCACAGCTATGCTGTGGCATATCCGAAACACACGTCAGCTCTATCTCGCGCTTGTGATGACTTGCTTTTTTTCCGCTATGCTGATAACGAATGATGCAGCTCTAATCACGTTCGTGCCGTTTTCTCTCATGGTACTCAAAAAGGCCGGCAGGGAGGACGAGCTTATATTTGTTGTGGTTCTGCAGACGATAGCCGCGAACCTCGGAAGTATGCTCACGCCTGCCGGCAATCCGCAGAATTTGTATCTTTATAGTCTGTCGGGTATGTCCATGACCGATTTTATTATGTTTATGCTTCCGTATACGGGTGTGTCTTTAGTCATGCTGACCGCGATCATCATGCTTCGCAAAAACGAAAAGGTCAGTATCGAGCTTCCCACGGCAGTGGAAACAGGTGATAAGCTTAGCTCCAAATCTAAGGCGCTGACGGTAATATACACGGTTCTGTTTGTGCTGGGGATACTTTCGGTGTGCCGCGTACTGCCGTATTATATTCTGCTTGCTGTTGTGGCGGTCACTGTTTTCATCTGTGACAGGAGAACGTTTTTGTATGTCGATTACTGCCTTATACTTACGTTTATATGCTTTTTTATCTTTATAGGAAATATGGAAAATATTGATATTATACGCAACGCCTTTGAGCGCACCGTAACAGGTAACGAGCTGCTTACAGGCATACTGTCAAGTCAGATCATCAGCAACGTACCCGCGGCATTGATGCTTTCGGGCTTTACGAATGATTACAGGACTTTGCTGCTCGGCGTGAATATCGGCGGCTTGGGAACGCTCATAGCGTCTATGGCGAGCCTGATATCATATAAGCTTTATGTGCGGAATTATAATGATAATAAGGGAAAATATCTTCTCGGTTTCACACTGTGGAATATTTTGTTTTTGGCTGTACTGGTGTTTTGTGTGCCTGTTTTCACGGGATAATTGACATATATGATTGAAATTTAAATATCAAAATGATATTATTACAGTACACGGAATAAAATTATTATTTTATTTATTCGAAGGGGAATTTAAATATGAACAGGGTCGGAGTTTCGGCTGTTCAGATGGCTATGAGCAGTTCGCGCGAGGAAAATATAGAAAAGGCGGAGGCGTTTGTTCGTCAGGCGGCTTCACAGGGGGCGGATATTGTTTTGCTTCCGGAGCTTTTTGAGACGCCGTATTTTTGTCAGGAGCGAAACTACGAGTATTATTCTCTCGCGTACGAAACGAAAAATGACCCCGGTGTAAAAAAAATGCTTGAACTTTCACGGGAACTTGATATTGTTATACCCGTCAGCTTTTTTGAGAGCGCACGCAACCTGAGATTCAACTCCGTCGCGGTCGTTGACTGCGGCAGACTGCTCGGTATATACCGCAAGACGCACATTCCCGACGACCATTTTTATCAGGAAAAGTTTTATTTTTCCCCCGGAGATACAGGCTTTAAGGTTTTCAACACGACCCGCGGCAGGATAGGTGTGGGTATCTGCTGGGATCAGTGGTTTCCGGAGGCGGCGAGGTGTATGGCGCTTATGGGGGCTGAGATACTTCTTTATCCGACGGCGATAGGCTCCGAGCCGATACTTGACGTTGACAGTATGCCGCACTGGAGACGCTGTATGCAGGGACATTCCGCCGCGAATATTATACCTGTAGCTGCGGCAAACCGTGTCGGAGTTGAAACGGTCACGCCGTCATATGAAAACAATCATCAGACCTCATCGCTGTCGTTTTACGGCTCGTCCTTTATAACCGACGAGGTCGGAGAAATAAAGCAGTCCGCCGACAGAACATCTGAAACCCTCATATCGGCGGAATTTGACCTGCACAAAATCGAGGAGGAGCGTTTGAGCTGGGGGATTTTCAGAGACAGACGGCCTGAGCGGTACGGCATTATCTGCAAAAGCGGGATTTAAAATCAAACTGTGAAGCGGCGCAATAACCATAATAAGGGAGTTAAAAGCATGACTGAAAAGGAAAAGGCACAGGCGGGTATGCTCTATGACGGAAATAACGACGAGGAGATGGCGAGGGAACGCCTGTACTGCAAGGATATGTGCGCGGAATACAACAGGCTGAAGCCGTCGCAGACTGACGAGCGCGCGGAGATCTTAAGGAAGCTGCTCGGGAAAACGGGCAGACGCTTTTGGATAGAGCAGACGTTCTGGTGTGATTACGGATATAATATAGAGCTTGGAGAAAATTTTTATTCTAACCACAATCTTGTGATACTTGACGCGGCGAAGGTGAAATTCGGGGACAACTGCTTTGTGGCGCCGAATTGCGGCTTCTATACAGCGGGTCACGCCATTGACGCGGAGCAGAGGAATCAGGGGCTTGAAATAGCGTGGCCGATAATTATCGGAAATAATGTATGGATAGGCGGCAGCGTCGCCGTTATGCCCGGAGTGACAATAGGCGATAATACGGTTATCGGAGGCGGGAGTGTTGTAACAGGGGATATTCCGCCGGGCGTTGTCGCGGCGGGCAATCCGTGCAGAGTTATAAGGAGAATAACGGACGCGGATAAGGATAAATACAAAAGGCGTATTCATTCATAAGACGAAGCCGCGTTCAATATGTTAACCAACTGTATCCTGTTAAATGAGGTATGATATGTCGCTGTTTGATTTAAAGATTACCGCGCTGCCAAAGGTCGGACCGAAAACAGCGGAGCTGTACGAAAGGCTTGGCGCTCCGACTGTCGGCGCTCTTATCAGAATGTACCCGAGAGCATATGAGGATTTAAGCTCGCCCGTAAAGATCGCGGACGCTCCCTCGGGCGAGTCTGTCTGCATAAGAGCCCGTGTCGTCGGAAATAACCCGCCGGTCAGGGTTCGCGGCGGCATGACAGTATATAAGCTCGTTGCAAGTGATGATGAAAGTCATATGCGGGTAACGTTTTTCAATCAAGCCTATATGTATGATAAGCTTAGGTACGGCGGCGAGTTTCTCTTTTACGGAGCGCTAAAGCGCGGCGTAAACGGTTTTGAGATGGTTTCTCCCGCGGTTCTTTCGCCTGAAAGCGACGCGATAATCCACCCTGTATATAAGCAGACGGGGACGCTTACCTCGCGCAGAATAGAATATACGATGCGCGACGCGCTGAAAATGCTGCCGCCAAGGCTAAACGACCCTGTTCCGAGCGCCATAAGGGAAAAATTCGGGCTTTGCGGGCTTGAGTTCGCGATAAGGAATATTCACTTCCCGAGTGACGCTAAAGCGCTTGAAACGGCAAAGACACGGCTTTCGTTTGAGGAGCTTCTTGTTTTACAGCTTGGTATGGCGTTAAAAAAATCAACCGTCAAAAGGGAAACTTCACATAAAATCACACGGGATTTTTCCGAGGAGTTTTACAAGCTGCTCCCGTTTTCGCCGACAGGCGCGCAGAGGAGGGTCGTTTCCGAATGTATCGGGGATATGAAGTCGCACATGCCGATGACGCGCCTTGTTCAGGGCGATGTGGGCTCGGGCAAGACGGCTGTCGGCGCCGCCTGCTGCTATACCGCCGTGAAAAACGGGCTTCAATGCGCGTTTATGGCGCCGACGGAGCTTCTCGCGACACAGCATTATAACACACTCCGCGAGCTTTTTAAAGGCTGTGGGATAAGCGTAGCGCTTTTGACGGGTTCGCTCACCGCGTCAAAAAAACGCGCCGTTTATGAATCTTTGTCAAGCGGAGAGATAGATATAGCAGTCGGGACCCACGCGCTGTTTTCACAGGGGGTAGAGTTTAAAAGGCTCGGACTTGTCATAACGGACGAGCAGCACCGTTTCGGTGTGGAACAGAGGGCGAAGCTGCTCGGAAAGGGTGAAAGTCCTCACCTTCTCGTAATGTCCGCGACGCCAATCCCAAGGACTCTTGCGCTTATGATTTTCGGCGACCTTGACTTGTCCGTTCTGGACGAATTACCTCCCGGCAGGCAGAAAATATCTACATATCTGATAGATTCGGCAATAAGACCGCGCGCGCTGAATTTCATCAAAAAACACATAGATAACGGAAATCAGTGCTATATAGTCTGCCCGCTTGTCGAGGAAAACGACATGAATATGGCGAGTGTCGAGGAGTACGCCGAAAGGCTCGGGACGACAGTCCTCGGAAGCTGCAGGATAGGCGTTCTGCACGGGCGAATGAAGTCCGCGCAGAAAAATGCCGTAATGAACGATTTTAATGACGGCAGAATAGACGTCCTCGTTTCCACGACTGTAATAGAGGTCGGCGTTGACGTCCCCAATGCCGTTATTATGATGATAGAGAACGCGGAACGATTCGGACTTTCACAGCTTCATCAGCTCCGCGGCAGAGTAGGGCGGGGAAGCGTCAAGAGCCACTGCATACTCGTATCCGACGCGCGGAACGAAGCAACGCTTGAACGCTTGAAAATAATGTGTAAAACAAACGACGGCTTTAAGCTTGCCGACGAGGATCTCCGTATGCGCGGACCCGGCGATTTTTTCGGTTCGCGCCAGCATGGTCTGCCCGAACTTAAAATAGCGGGAATGTCGAGCATGGCGTCGATAAACGACGCTAAGGAGGCTGCCGAAATGATAATAGCGGACGACCCTATGCTCTCTAAAAGGGAATACCGTCCGCTTGCGTTTGAGGTCAGGAGGCTGTTTTCAAGCGTGGGCGGAACGCTGAATTAGCTGATTTTCATGTGTCTGCACTGCGCTCTATCGGACGGCTGAGCGAACGTTTAATAATTTTCTCGAAAATAGTTTTTACAGACAGAAAATTATAGTATAATATTTTTGCCGGCTGCCGTTAATATTGCTTACAGGAGGAGGCTTGGTCGATGCCGTTGTCAAATACCGAGGAGTTGATAAGTCAGGGCTTTAAAAGGCTTATGACTAAGAAACCGTTCGATAAAATAACAGTTATGGATATATCCGGTGAATGCGGGATAAACCGTCAGACGTTTTATTATCATTTTCATGATAAGTATGAGCTCTTGAATACGATTTTTTATAATGAAGCGATTTCGCGTCTTGCCGACGGTCTTTCTGTTAATAACTGGTACACAAAATTCCTCGAAATGCTCAAGATGATTAAAAGCAACTCAAAATTCTACAGAAACGCCCTCAATATATCATACGGAGGAGAGTTCAGAAACTATCTTCTCGACGTTTCGACAAAGCTGTTCTATGATACGATCGAAACATTATCGGTGGATCAGCCGGTAGACGATAAGGAAAAATTGTTTATTTCAAAGTTTTTTGCTTACGGTGTATCGGGTATGATAATAGATTGGGTCACATCGGGAATGAAAGAAAGTCCCGAATCTATAACGAATCATATCAGGAAAATTATTGTTGACAGCAGAATAGCGGTTATAGCAAACTACAGTAAAAATTGATATTATAAATATGCCGCCGCGCGGTAAACGCACGGCGGCATATTTATCTCGTGTTTTCCTTCAAGAGCTGTTCCCTTTCTTTATAGTCGGGCATATATTTTTCTATGAGAGAGTAAAACTCCCTGCCGTGATTTTTGTGCCTTATGTGGGCAAGCTCATGGACTATCACATAATCAATGGCTTCATCGGGATATTGCATAAGACGATATGAAAAGCATATGCTGTCGCGTCCGCTGCAGCTCCCGAAGCGAGTCTTGGCGCCCGTTATTTTTACAGCCGCGGGGTACAGCCCCATAAGTTCGGAATAGTATTTGAGCCTTTCGGGTATGAGTTTTTTCGCCTTTTCGACCAGCGCCTTAATTTCCTCGCCGGACAACTCGTCCGGGTAAGTCCCGGATTTGTTGCGCATCAGCTCCAAATGCTTTTCTATCCATTTTTCGTGTGACGACACAAACCTGTCTATTTCGCTTTTCGGAAGCCTGTCCGGCGCGCGGACGATAAGCGTCAGGTCGCGGGAAATCTCTAAAGAAAGGGTTTTTCGATTTGAACGAATTAATCTGTATTCATACATAGCTGTCACCTGAAGCCTGAAATTCTAAAGAAAATTTTAACATGATTCATTTAAAAAATAAAGAATGAATTGCGGACTTCCAAGTCTTGACATGGATTAGCTTTCACACTATAATGTTAGATATGGAACAGTTTTAAATCTAACATTATTTTCGGAGGTGATTTTGTTGCGGGACGATATGTCGGTCTGTCTTGAGCTGCGCAGGGTCAACAACATGATAAACAGAAAGGTCATAGGTTCGCAGAATATTAAATATGTTGATGAGCTGACAGGCGCGACAAGCTGGATAATCGGCTATCTGGTTCATCACAGTGATGAGGACGTCTTTCAGCGCGATATAGAAAAGGAGTTTTCTCTCAGAAGGTCTACTGTTTCAAAGTGCCTGACATTTATGGAGCGGAAAGGACTGCTTGTCCGCGAATCCGTGAACCATGACGCGAGGCTTAAAAAGCTCGTTTTAACCGAAAGAGCCATGGAGCTTAATGAGCTTATAGCAAAGGATATGCGGAAGATAGAAGCGGAGATAACCGCAGGTCTGACGGAGGATGATCTGACCGCGTTTTTCGCTGTTATTAAAAAAATAAAGTATAATCTGTCTAAGGATAACGGACATTAATAGTTTTTTAAAGCATATACACATTTTCACTGGAGGTAAAGCATATGATAAAAAAACTTTTGGCAAGTGTCAGGGAGTACAAAACTCACTCGATACTTGCGCCGCTGTTTGTTATACTTGAAGTCGTAATGGAGGTTATAATACCTCTCATTATGGCGAATCTCATAGACTACGGCATTGACTGCGGCGACTTTAATTATATTATCAAGACAGGCGCCGTGCTCGTTGTATTTGCCGTTATTTCGCTTATATTCGGTGTTCTGTCGGGCAGAAGCGCGGCGATAGCGTCATCAGGCTTTGCGAAAAACCTCAGAAAGGATATGTATTACAAGGTTCAGAATTACTCGTTTTCAAATATCGACAAATTCTCAACCGCGAGCATCGTTACAAGGCTTACAACAGACGTTACAAACATTCAGATGGCCTATATGATGGTTATCCGCATAGCCGTCCGCGCGCCGATAATGCTTGCTTTTTCGATGATTATGGCGTTTAACGTTAACGCGTCAATGGCGTGTATATTCCTGCTCTGTGTCCCTATACTCGTCGTCGGCTTGTATTTTATAATGAGCAGGGCTCACCCGATCTTTGAACGTGTATTCAAAACTTACGATAAGCTTAACGGCGTTGTTCAGGAAAATCTGTACGGTATAAGAGTTGTAAAGTCCTTTGTACGGGAGGATTACGAAAAGGAAAAGTTCGGCAAAATATCAAAATCCATATACGATGACTTCAGCAAGGCTGAAAAGCTCATAGCGTGGAATATGCCGCTCATGCAGCTTTGCGTATACGGGTGTATGCTTTTTATATCATGGTTCGGCGCGAGGCTCATAGTTACATCGGGCGACAACCCCGCTCTCGGCATGACAACGGGACAGCTTATGAGCCTTATCACATACACTATGCAGATACTCATGAGCCTTATGATGGTTTCGATGGTTTTTGTCAATATAATTATTTCACGCGCTTCTATGGAGAGGGTAGTGGAAATACTTGACGAGGAGAGCGATATAGCGAATGGTGAGAACCCTGTAGAGGACGTAGAGGACGGCTCTGTCGTTTTTGACAATGTAAGCTTCGGTTATCAAAAGGACGGCGAGCGTTCGCTCAACGATATATCCGTTTCCATCGCTTCGGGCGAAACC
>CAYLOD010000075.1:7364-8802 GCA_964385235.1 uncultured Clostridium sp. | reverse complement strand
GGGTGCGCTTAGAGTTATCGTGGGTCTTTCAAAAAAGGTCATAATCGCGAACAACCTCTACACCATTGTCGATCAGTTTTTCGGGCAGGATATATCGGGGCTTTCGACGCTCGGAACTTGGTACACCGTTATAGTTTACTCATTGTATGTATACTTTGATTTCAGCGGATATTCCGACATCGCGATAGGTCTGGGCAGAATGTTCGGATTTCATTTTGACGAGAATTTCAGGTATCCCTTTGTATGCAGGACTATCTCGGAGTTTTGGCAGAGATGGCACATTTCGCTCGGTTCATTCTTCAGGGATTATCTGCTCTATGTTCCGATCTTCGGCAAAAACAGAAAGTACCTCAGTCTGTTCCTCGTCTGGTTCTGCACGGGTATGTGGCACGGCGCGGCATGGAACTACATACTTTGGGGGCTTTACTTCGGGTTTTTCATTTTCTTCGAGCAGAAGCTCGGCAAGAAAAGGATTAAGAAATGGCCCGTCTGGTTGAGGCACATTTACAGCAAGCTTGTGATAATCATCGGCTTCGGAATATTCTATTTTGAGGATATGGGTCAGCTCGGACAATTCTTCCTCAACATAACAGGCATCAGCATGATAACCGACGGAAGTCCATTTGCGGACACGCTGACATGGACCTCGTTCACAAACAACTGCTTCCTCATCATATTCGCGATAATTGCCTGTTTGCCGATACTGCCCCTCATTAAGAAATTCTTCCTCGAAAGTCCGAACAACAATATTTACGCCATCGGAAAGGTCGGCTCGACCGTTTGCTGCGGTGTGCTTCTCGTAATCGTCAGCATATTATTGGTCGATTCAACCAACAACCCCTTCCTCTACTGGCGCTTTTAACTGCGGACAAGACGCGGAATCGCTCGACGTCGGCAAGGGACGCTTACTACCGTGAGGGGACGAATTTACCGATGAACTGCCATGCGCTAATTAAGTACTGACTTCCTTCGCGGTCGAGTGCCTCGACGCGCAAGACGCGGAATCGCTCGCTTACGCTCGCTCGACGTCGGCAAGGGGCGCTTACTGCCGCGTGGGGACGAAGTTACCAATGAGTTGCCATATGCAAAAGACTTCCTGCGCGGCACGCAGTCAATCCCAATACACTGCGAAGTTTTTTTGCCGTTCGGCGAAAAACGACTCCGCGGTCGAGTGCCTCGACGCGCAAGTCGCGGAATCGCTCGCTTACGCTCGCTCGACGTCGGCAAGGGACGCTTATTGCCGCGTGGGGACGAATTTACCGATGAACTGCCGTGCGCTAATTAAGTACTGACTTCCTGCGCGGTCGAGTGCCTCGACGCGCAAGTCGCGTAATCGCTCGGCAAGCCTCGCTCGACGTCGGCAAGGGACGCTTACTGCCGCGAGGGGACGAAGTTACCAATGAGTTGCCATATGCAAAAGACTTCCTGCGCGGCACGC
>CAYLOD010000075.1:437-7264 GCA_964385235.1 uncultured Clostridium sp. | reverse complement strand
GGGACGAAGTTACCAATGAGTTGCCATATGCAAAAGACTTCCTGCGCGGCACGCAAAAGCCCCTAATCAATGCCGAAGTTTTTCGCCGCACGGCGAAAAACGACTCCGCGGTCGAGTGCCTCGACGCGCAAGTCGCGTAATCGCTCGCTTACGCTCGCTCGGCGTCGGCGTGGGACGCTTATTGCCGCGTGGGGACGAAGTTACCAATGAGTTGCCATATGCAAAAGACTTCCTGCGCGGCACGCAAAAGCCCCTAATCAATGCCGAAGTTTTTCGCCGCACGGCGAAAAACGACTCCGCGGTCGAGTGCCTCGACGCGCAAGTCGCGTAATCGCTCGCTTACGCTCGCTCGGCGTCGGCGTGGGACGCTTATTGCCGCGTGGGGACGAAGTTACCAATGAGTTGCCATATGCAAAAGACTTCCTGCGCGGCACGCAGTCAATCCCAATACACTGCGAAGTTTTTCGCCGTTCGGCGAAAAACGACTTCGCGTCTTGCCGCAGGGGTATCCTGAAGAAAGGATAGATATTTATATGACAGAACAAGAGAAAATGCCTGCTGATCGTCAGGAGCGGAACGGCGCGAAAAAAACGCCCGAGGGAAAAACAAAATTAAGCAGACGCGCGATTGAAAACGGCTTTTCCACAATATCGGTTCTGATGCTGATAATAGTTTTCTTTGCCGGAGTTGGGTTTTTAATATTTTTCCCGCGCTCTGACAGATCCGAAATAGAAAAGAGAGAACTTGAGACTTTTCCGTCATTTTCTTTGCAAAGCTATTTTTCGGGGGAGTTTACATCCGGCGTGACAAAATGGTATGACGATACTGTTCCGTTCAGGGACAGCTTTAAAAACGCGGGAAACAATGTCAGGCTGCTTTTCGGCATACAATCCGATGATACTGCCGTAGTTATCGGAAAGCCCGTGAAAAAGAAGGACAAGACCTCCGCAAGCTCCGAAAAGCCCGAGGATACATCATCTAAGGCCGGAAACGCCTCCTCCGGCGGGGAGGAGCCCGCGCAAAAGGACTTCCGTGATGAAAATGCCGAGGGCGATTATGAGAACGGTATGCTCATAATCAACCAAAACGGTCATTGGCGCGGACTTGAGCTGTTCGGAGGAGGATCGGGCGACAGCTATGTTTCAAGCATGAACACTCTCCGCAAAAAGCTCGGCAGCAGTATAAATATCTACTCCATGCCCGCGCCGCTCGCGAGTGAGTTTTATACTCCCGCGAACTTCTCCGACTATTCGGCAAGTCAGGCGGACTGCTTCAATAATATCGCGTCAAGGCTTGCCGGCGGCATAACCTCGGTTGATATAACAAGCGTCCTCGCAAAACATACCGAGGAAAATATCTACTGCCGCACAGATCATCACTGGCAGCCGCTGGGAGCTTATTATGCGGCGCAGACCTTTGCAAAGGCGGCCGGAGTACCCTTTGCCGACCTGAGTAAGTATAAAAAGGTCGATACTGAGGGCTTTGTCGGAACGCTGTATGCCTTTTCGAGTGATTCGCGGCTTTTAAACGACCCCGAAACTTTCACATACTACGAGCCGATGGCAGAATATTCGACATACTACTATGACAGCAGATTCAAATATAATGACAGAGGGAACCTGCTTGTGAATGTTGATACGCCGAACTCCTACCTTCGCTTTATGGGCGGCGACGATCATGTAGTCAAGATCAAAACCAAGTTGAACAACGGCAGAAAACTGCTCGTTGTAAAGGACAGCTACGGCAACGCGGAGATACCGTTTTATACAAGCTCCTTTGAGGAAATATACGTCGTTGACATGAGATACTTTAAGAGAAACCTTGTGAACTTTATCAATACGAACAACGTCACCGACGTTCTCTTTACAATGACGGCGTTTTCGGAGGTCGGAGCCAACGCCGATAATATAGAAAATCTCATCACACAGGACGCTGACAGCAAAATCGTCGACGGACAGCTCAGCGTCAAGGAGGATTAGCGGATAACATGAAGGAGCTTACCTACCCTTTTGATTCCTCATACATAATTAAAAAGAGAAAGTCGCTCAGGCGCACGCTGCTCGCGGACGGAAGCGTCAGGATAAAAAAGAAAATCGCCGTTTTCGGCGGTTCTACGACAAATGAGATAATAAATATGCTTGAGCTTTTTCTCCTTGACGCGGGTATCGAGCCTGAATTTTACGAGTCGGAATACGCGCAGTATGAAAAGGACGCCGTTTTTCCGAACAGCGGGCTTCTCGCATTTAAGCCCGACATAGTTTTTGTCCATACGACTAACAGGAATATCCGCGCTCTTCCCGAACTAACCGACAGCAGAGAAACGGTCGCGGACAAACTGAATAACGAGTTCGCGCGCTTTGAGAATATTTGGAGCAGTATACGCGAGAAATTTAAGTGCCCGATAATACAGAACAACTTTGAGATGCCGTTATATCGTCTTATGGGCAATAAGGACTGCTCTGACTATCGGGGCAGAACGAGCTTTATCACCCGGCTTAATTCGTTATTCTATGATTATGCCGAGAGGACGGAGGACTTTTATATCAACGACATTAACTACCTTTCCGCCGACTACGGTTTAAAGGAATGGTCGAACCCGAGCTTCTGGAATATGTACAAGTACGCGCTGTGCTTTGACGCAATACCGTCGCTCGCGTTTTCCGTCGCGAATATAATCAAGTCTGTTTTCGGCAGAAATAAGAAAGCTCTCGCACTCGACCTTGACAATACGCTGTGGGGAGGTGTCGTTGGAGATGACGGAGTTGACGGCATTGAGATAGGACAGGAAAACGGGGTTTCACAGTCATATTACGAGTTCCAAAGCTATATAAAACAGTTGAAATCCCTCGGAATACTTCTGACAGTATGCTCCAAAAATGACCGCGAAAACGCGATAGCGGGGCTTAATCACCCCGAGGGAGTTTTAAAGCCGGATGATTTTATAGTGATAAAGGCCAACTGGGAGAATAAGGACAGAAATCTCGCCGAGATCGCCGCGGAGCTTAATATTTTGCCGGAGTCCATAGTCTTTGTTGACGATAACCCCGCCGAGCGTGAGATCGTCAGGGCACAGCTTAAGGGCGTGCAGACCCCGGAAATGGATTCCGTAGAGAACTATATAACGACTATCGACAGGAGCGGTTTTTTCGAGGTGACGAGCTTTAGCGACGACGACCTAAAACGCAACGAAATGTACAGGGAGAATGCCATGAGAAGCGCACAGCGGGCGTCGTTCGCGGACTATGGGGAGTATCTGGCAAGTCTTGAAATGAAAGCGGTCATAGGGGACTTTATTCCCGTATATCTCGCGAGGATAACTCAGCTAACGAACAAGAGCAATCAATTTAACCTTACGACAAGGAGATATACTCAGACGGAGATGGAGGCGGTTTGCGGCAGCCCGAATCACATAAGGCTCTACGGAAAGCTTATCGACAAGTTCGGAGATAACGGTGTGGTTTCAGTCGTTATCGGGGAAAAGCGTGGCGATACGCTCCATATAGATCTTTGGCTTATGAGCTGCCGCGTACTGAAGCGGGGCATGGAACAGGCGATGCTCGACACACTTGTCGCAAAATGCCGCGAGAGCGGTATAAATAGGATCTTCGGCTACTATTATCCTACAAAGAAAAACGGTATGGTGCGGGAGCTTTACGGAACGTTCGGCTTTACAATGATAAGTGAGGACGAGAGCGGGAACACTGTTTGGGAGCTTTCGCTTGAGGACTACATAAATCAAAACAAATATATAAAGGTAACAGACAGCGAACAGCAATAAATACAAAAGGAGCTGATTATAATGACAGGTAAAGAGATTTTTACAAGGCTT
This sequence comes from uncultured Clostridium sp., assembly GCA_964385235.1. Taxonomy (GTDB): domain Bacteria; phylum Bacillota; class Clostridia; order Oscillospirales; family Acutalibacteraceae; genus Pseudoruminococcus. The sequence continues at coordinate 3,435 of CAYLOD010000075.1, read as the reverse complement.
AACGGGGTTTTCAGAGATGTTTTCGACGATGACAGTATCGTGGTAAGACCCGATACGACAGCTGACGATATTGAGGACTGGGACAGCCTCGAACACATTACTCTTATTTCAGCGGTCGAAAAGGAATTCGGCATGAAGTTCAGAATGGGGGAAATCTCCTCCATGAAAAACGTAGGCGAAATGGCGAACATAATATCCTCGAGAGCTACAAAATAATTATGTGAATCAGAGAAAATAAAAAATACAGATTTTACGGCGATAATCACCGGATTTCGGAATTATCCGGCACGAATACTTTTTCTTCGCGGCGTCCGCGCCTGTAAGGCGGCGGGCGCCGCTGCCATAATCGGCGGAAATCCGATCCCCTGCCGATTCTTACGCGGCTTATGGTGCGCTGTATGGCGGGGCAAATTCCTAATTAAACTCATTGGCAATTTGTGACAATTATTACGCCTGAAGTGCGTTACAATTCAAATACAGCTTGGGCGGCGAACGGCTCCCTGTTGAAAGATACAGACGTGAAAAAGGGTGGTTTTTGTGAAAGAATTGGCTATGAGGATACGCAATACATGGGAACATATATTCGGCAATATTGCGTCGCGCGGAGCGGTAGTTCAGATAATTTATTTTATTTCCGGCTTTATTGCTTCACGGGCGGCTGTATTCGGCGCGTACGCACCGTTCGGTATATCTATTGCCGCCGCCGCCCCGTTTAAAAATATCTTCGCGAGTATACTCGGGGCCGGTATCGGCTATTGCACCGTGAGCGGGACAGGCAATATCCTGCGATATATCACCGCTATGCTTGCGCTCGGCGCGATACGCTGGACGCTCAACGATATAGACAAGATCCGCAAAAGCAAGCTTTTCGCGCCTGTTGTGACGTTCGTTACACTGATGGCGACAGGCTTCGCGATGATGAGCGTGAGCGGCTTTTCCGCGAGAAACACCGTTTTGTACATTATAGAGGCGCTGCTCGGAGCGGCGGGGGCATATTTTTTATCGAGAACGATAGTTATATCATACGGCACAAAAAGTCTTGGTATGCTGACGATCCCCGAAATATCATGCCTTGTTCTGTCGCTTTGCATAATGATTTTGTCATTTTGTAATGTCACAATAGGTTCGCTTTCCGTTGGGAGGATCATGGCGATTCTGGCAATACTTTTTTGCGCGAGGTACGGCGGAATAGCGGGCGGAGCTGTTTCGGGCATATCCGCCGGTATAGTCATGAGCCTTTCAAGCGCGTCTATGAGCTTTCTCGCGGGTTCATACGCGTTCGGCGGTCTGATGGCGGGTATGTTCTCTACAGCGGGCAGAGCCGTGTCGGCGATAGCCTTTGTGATATGCAACGGTGTTATTTCCATGCAGACGGGCGACCTGACGCTCGTTATACTCGGACTGTATGAGGTTCTGGCGGCGAGCCTCGTGTTTATCGTTCTGCCGCGCGACACGGGACGTTTTCTCGGTGCGGTATTTATGGATAAGGACAGCGACACACGCTGCGAGGGTCTTCGCCGTTCCGTCATAATGCGGCTCGACTTCGCGTCAAAGGCCCTGTCCGATGTTTCAAACGACGTCGAGGACGTGGCAAAAAAGCTTTCTGAAATTGTCACACCCGACCTTACGGGCGTTTACAAGAAAGCCGTTTCCGAAACCTGCCGCCGTTGCGGGCTAAAAACCTTTTGCTGGGAACGCGAGCACGGGGCGACTCTCGAGAGCTTTGACTGCCTCGACGAGGTTCTGCGCAAACGCGGCGAGGTCACTGACGACGATTTCAGACAGGACTTTAAAAAGCGCTGCTGCAAACTTCACGAAATGGCGCAGGCTGTCAACAAAAATTACGAGAGTTTCAGGACCTTTGAGGCGGCGCAAAGGCGGGTCGATGAGGTACGCGCCGTCGTGGCGGGGCAGTTCTGCGGTCTGGGCGAGATCCTCGGAGAGATGGCGGAGGAGTACGAGAGCTACGAAAAGTTTGATACGGACGCGGCGCACAGGATAAGCGTTATGATGAAAGACGAGGGCTATGTCCCGATAGATATAAGCTGCCGTATTGACAGGCTCGGACGCATGAGCGTTGAGATAGAAACAGCCGATACGGAGCGCAGCGTTTTAAAGCGCGCGACGCTCACGCGGGAGGTGTCAAAGCTTTGCGGCAGACGCTTCCAAAGTCCCGCTATAACGACTGTCAACGGGAGATGCCGCATTCAATTCTGTGAAAGACCCGTATATGACGCGGAAATCGCAACGGCACAGCACGTTTGCGGCGGTTCGGGACTTTGCGGGGATAATTTCAAATATTTTTGCGACGGAATGGGCAGAATGATCGCGGTATTGAGCGACGGCATGGGAACGGGCGGACGCGCCGCGGTCGACGGAAGTATGGCGTCGGGGATAATATCAAAGCTTATTAAGGCGGGACTCGGCTTTGACTGCGCTCTGAAAGTGGTCAATTCGGCGCTTATGGTCAAATCGGGCGACGAGTCGCTCGCGACGCTCGATGTGCTGTCTTTTGATATGTTTACAGGCGAAATCGAGCTTATGAAAGCGGGCGCGCCTATGACATTCATAAGAAAGAGCGGCAGGGTTTTCTCGATAGAATCGCCGTCCCTGCCCGTAGGGATACTGCCCGACGTGGAATTTTCATACAGCGCCGAGGAACTTTTGCCCGGAGATATTGTCGTCATGCTCTCCGACGGAGCCGTAGCCACAGGCGAGGACTGGATAGCGAACATCATAAGGAGCTGGAACAAAAGCGCGCAGGAGCTTTCAAACCTGATAACCGACGAAGCGACTGCCCGCCGGTGCGACGGACACGACGACGATATAACGGTACTCACAATGATAGTAAATTCCGCCTCGGAGGATCCCGACGCGCGGCGCGAGTGATTGCCGGTAATGCGTAATTTTCCGTATAATAAAAGGCGGCAGACATTATGCCTGCCGCCTTTAAAATTGGTGACCCGGACGGGAATCGAACCCGTGTTACCGCCGTGAA
>CAYLOD010000075.1:0-427 GCA_964385235.1 uncultured Clostridium sp. | reverse complement strand
GGATTTTGAGTCCACCTCGTCTGCCAATTCCAACACACCGGCGTGCGCGGGAGCATTAGCCAACAGCCAACAACAACATTGGTGCGAGTGACGGGACTTGAACCCGTACGTCGTGCGACACACGCCCCTCAAACGTGCCTGTCTGCCAGTTCCAGCACACTCGCCTATCAACCGTTCGGTATTATATCACCCGGGTGGGGGTTTGTCAAGAAAAATCGCCGAGGGAATGACTGGGCTGCCAACACCCCGCGCGGCGCCGGTCGCGGCCTCAGCCTTGGTGACCCGGACGGGAATCGAACCCGTGTTACCGCCGTGAAAGGGCGGTGTCTTAGCCGCTTGACCACCGGGCCTTGCTGGTAGCGGTAGTGGGATTTGAACCTACGACACTTCGGGTATGAACCGAATGCTCTAGCCAACTGAGCTATAC
>CAYLOD010000074.1:0-8930 GCA_964385235.1 uncultured Clostridium sp. | reverse complement strand
TAACGGCTATCAGCAGAATCCTTACCCGCAGCAGGGTAACGGCTATCAGCAGAATCCTTACCCGCAGCAGAATAACGGCTACTACACGCAGCCATTGGGAACCAATCCCGGAAACGGATTTGGAGTGGCATCTCTCATATGCGGAATTTTGGGAATATTACTTACAATGGCGTTTGGCTTTGGCTCTCTCTTAGGTATTGCCGCTATTGTGTTTAGCGTTATTTCGGGAAACAAGAGTACATCCGAGGGCTTTCACAGAAGCGGAATGTCTGTCGCGGGATTGGTCTGCGGGATAATCGCGGTAATCTTCGGGGCGATAGCAGCGGCGTGTTCCATTTCTATCTGTTTAGCCGGAAACGAACTATGGAACGAATACTATTATTACAGCAGTTTCTGAACAGATTACCGGCGTGCCGCGCCGTCAAAAGCATAATTAAATGATTTATAGGAGCGGATGCTTTCTGCTCCTATATTTTTGCAAAAAGGGGAAAAGGCTATGCTGCCTGAAATAAATATTTTCGGAATAAATATCTCTACATACAGCTTAATGGCTATGCTGGGGCTTGTATTTGCCGCCCTGCTCGTGTGGCGGCTCGCGCGCGGCAGGGAAGATATAAACAGCGTACAAATAGTCAATATCCCCGCTATAGCCGCTATCGGAGCTTTTGCGGGCGCGCACATAATGTACGGCATCACTCACCTCGATAAGCTGTGGTGGTGCATAAATAACCTGCCGAAAGTTTTCGCGTCGTGGGACAGCTTTGTACTCTACGCGACGGATATATTCGGGGGAATGGTATTTTACGGCGGTCTGATAGGGGGTATCATCGCGGGCGTTATATACTGCAGGTGTTTAAAGCTTGACACGCTTGCCTACGCCGACGTGCTTGCCCCCGCGATCCCGCTTTTTCACGCGTTCGGACGTGTAGGCTGCTTTTTGGGAGGCTGCTGCTACGGTATAGAGTGCGACTGGGGCTTTAAGTATGAACACTCAATCGCGGCGGAGGCGAACGGCGTGACAAGACTTCCCATACAGCTCTTTGAAAGCGCGGGCAACCTTATTATAGCCGCGGTGCTCATTATATTATTCCGCCGCAAAAAGCTCAAAAAGGGAATGATTTTCTTACTTTATCTTATTATGTACGGAGTACTGAGGATAACGACGGAATTTTTCCGTGGCGACGCTATTCGCGGTTTTCTGTTCGGGATCTCAACATCTCAGTGGATAAGTATTTTTATGATACTCGCCTCTGTCATAGTTATGCACAGACTTCTCTCCGGTAAAAAGCGAGAATCAGCTCAATAATCCCTGCCCCTCCTGTTTTAAAAGCGGGAGGGGCATTTTTGTAAAATACGGTATTGAAATCTCATAAAAAATATGTAATAATAAAATAAATATTATGAAATATACATAGGAGGCTTTTATGAAAAAAAGGAATATACTTAAGAGCGTTCTTGCCGCTGTATTGACGGCTATGCTCATATGCTCGGCGGCGGGCTGTTCGGGCGGAGATAACAACGATACGGTGTCGGATACGGTGTCGGATACGGTATCGGATACGGTGTCGGATAAGGTGTCGGATAAGGTGTCGGATAAGGTGTCGGATAAGGTGTCGGATAAGGTGCCGGATAAGGTGCCGGATACGGTGCCGGATACCGAGTCGAGCCAATCGGACGGAACACAGACAGCCGATATAAACTACGGTCTGACGGAGAATATCAAGGACGGAGCGATACTTCACGCTTGGTGCTGGTCGTTTAATACCGTAAAGGAAAGCATGAGGGATATAGCCTGCGCGGGCTATTCCGCGGTTCAGACGTCACCCGCGAACGAGTGCCTTGTCGGCGCGAACGGCGGTATGCAGATAAACGGCGAGGGCAAGTGGTACTACCACTATCAGCCGACAGACTGGACGATAGGCAACTATCAGCTCGGCACCAAGGACGAGTTCAAGGCTATGTGCGAGGAGGCGCACAAATACGGCGTAAAGGTCATAGTCGATGTGGTCCCGAACCACACGACGCCTCAGCTCAATTCCGTGAATGAGAACCTCCTCAATGCCGTCGGCGGCAAGGATAACCTGTACCACAAGAACGGCTTTCATGAAATAACACAATGGGGCAACAGATTTGAATGCACAACGGGTCAGATGGGCGGACTTCCCGACGTCAACACCGAAAACAAGGCTTTTCAGGACTACTTCATTAAATATCTCAACGAGTGCATAGCCTGCGGGGCTGACGGCTTCAGATATGACACCGCGAAGCATATAGGACTTCCCGACGATCCAAAGGACGAGAAATCGACCGAAAACAACTTCTGGAAGCGTGTCACGACAGAGATAACAAACGCCGATAAGATATTCAATTACGGCGAAGTGCTTCAGGGCGACAACGACAGAATAGGCGCATATCAGGAGGCTATCGGCGCGACGACGGCAAGCTCTTACGGCGCGGCTATTCGTTCGGCGGTCAGCAACGGACGGCTAAACGCGAATAATCTCACCGACCTCAAGATCGGCGTGGACGATCCGACAGCCGTCACATGGGTGGAATCTCACGACAACTACTGCAACGACAGCTCGTACAAGTCGCTCGACGATGAGGCCGTCATAAGAGCATGGGCGATAATCTGCGCGAGAAAGAGCGGTACGCCGTTGTTTTACGACAGACCATACGGCGCGACAGCGGACAATATGTGGGGAAATATGAACCGTATAGGCGCGGCGGGCAACCCGTTCTATAAGGACGCGAGGGTCGTCGCGGTAAACCGTTTCAGAAACGCTATGGCAGGCGAGAGCGAAAAGCTCTCCAACACGGACAACAACAAAAGCGTTATCCTCATAGAGCGCGGCACAAAGGGCGCCGTGCTTGTCAACGGCGGCAAGGAAAGCTGTACCCTGAACGCAAAGACGGCACTCGCGGACGGAACATATACGAACAGAGCCGACGGCAGTACGGAATACAAGGTTTCCGGCGGTACTCTCACAGGCACGCTGCCCGCGGGCGGGATAGCGGTTCTGTATAACGAGGGCTATATTGAGATACCCGAGGCGGCGTCGGTTTCTATCGACACAGACAGCTTCATTATCTCGGAGGGCTCAAATATCTCTGTAACGCTTAAAGCGGAGAACGCCGCGACAGCCACATACTCCATTGACGGCGGCAAGGCGAAGGAATACAAGGACAACGACAAGGTCGGGATCGGCAAGGACGCGAAGGCAGGCTCCACGGTCAAGCTGACGCTCAGGGCGAACACCTCCTCGGGCAGCGGAGAAACGGTTATGTCGTACTACTTCACGGTTCAGGAGGACAGGAGCGTCAAGAACGGCATAAAGGTTTACTTCCAAAAGCCGTCCGGCTGGAAAAACACGATCTATGCTTATGTTTATGACGAGAGCGGCGGCAGCGTCAAGGAAGCGGCCTCTTGGCCGGGTATAAAGTGCAAGGACGAGGGCGGCTCAAAGTACAGTTACACCTTCACCAAATCATGGGACAACGCGCTTATTATCTTCTCCGACGGACAAAATCAGGTTCCCGCCGCGAACGAGCCCGGTATGGTGGTAGAGCCTAACAAGACCTACACCGCGTAATACGTCTTATACCCGGAAACATATCAACATAATAATAAAAACGCCGGTTATCGGAAAAAGTGATAACCGGCGTTTCTGCGCCGCGATTACCGGAAATACAGCGTTATCTCCTTAAGGTCTGTCTGTATCCGGCGTATCTTAACGCCCGCCGAGGCGAGCATACGCTTTGACGCCTTTGTCGCCTGCGTGTCGGCGTATTTGTCGGAATAATAGACGACCTCCTTTATCCCCGATTGAATTATCGCCTTGGCGCATTCGTTGCACGGGAATAATGCCACATACATCGTCGCCCCCATAAGCGACTTGCCGTGAGAGTTGAGTATCGCGTTCAGCTCCGCGTGAACGACATACGGGTACTTTGTACTGTTTTGATCCTCAGATACCCTATCCCACGGATACTCGTCGTCTGAACAGCCGTAGGGGAATCCGTTGTACCCTGTCGAGAGTATGACGTTATCCTTCACAATGCACGCGCCGACCTGCGTGTTCGGGTCCTTGCTGCGCTTTGCGGCGAGCATGGCGACCCCCATAAAATATTCGTCCCATGTTATGTAGTCGCTGCGTTTCATAGTGCGCCTCCTTATTTTTTTCTGCTGAATACAGATTTCTTTTTTACAGTGTTGTGTACGGGTACGGTTTCGGTAAACACGGCTTGATTTTTGCCGGAAACCCTCCTGTCAAAGTGAACGCTCCCAAAGTACCAGCACTTGTAACTGACATTTTTCGCAAGCTCGTCAAAAAAAGAGCCTATGGCGCTCACCTCGGCGCGATTGTCGATAAGACCCCGCGCGTTTCCCGACGGCTCGTGGGTTATGATATAATCGACCTTGTAATCGTATCTGCTGAGATTTTCGACGCCGTATGTCATTTCGTCAACAGAAGGTATTTCACGGCTGTACCATGTCCCCGTGTTTATCCTTATCTCGCGGTCGGGACTGTCACCGCCCCCGAAAGCAAAGTACGTTTCGTTGTTTATGGTGTATATTTCCCCGCGCATCATGTGGTACAGATTGCCCGATATATGATGTACACGGCCGCCGAACAGCTCCTCAACAGGATAACCGTCGAGCAGGTCGAAGTTCTCGTGCGTTCCGTCAACAAAAAGCGTTTTGTACGGCTTTTCGCCTATGCTTTCAAGCGTTTTTTTTTCATTTTCCGAGCCGTTCCAGATGAATCCGAAGTCCCCGCATACTATCAGAATATCGTTATCGGTTAAGCGTTTTATCTGTCTGCTCTCAAAGCGTTTAAACTCCCCGTGCATATCTCCCGTAATATATACCATAAAATTCCCCCGCAAAGATAAAAAGATTATAAATAATACTGTTTGTAATATTATAAAAAATAATGTAAAATAGATTATGAGCAAATATTTTCAGGCGATCAGGTTATTCTTGTAAAATTATTATAGCACAGGAGAATGTTTTTTTCTATGAAAAAGAAAGTGTTTTTTATTTTTTCTTTAGTTTTCTTTGTTATGTTGTCGGGAGTCGTTCCGCAACGGGCGGACGCCGTCTCTTACAACATCGATTTTGATACTTCCACAAAGCATATTTATCTCGTAAACCTCGATACGGGCATAGCGGTTTATGAGAAAGCGGCGGACGAGAAGTGCTATCCCGCGTCAACAACAAAAATCATGACGTATATAATAGTCGCGGAGAACGTCGAGGACTTCGACAAGACCAAAGTAAAAGTAAAGGCGAGTGTCCTCAAGATGCTCGACGGCACGGGAAGTTCCACAGCCGGGCTTGAAGGCGGAGAAACGCTCACGGTGACGCAGCTTTTGAACTGCCTTATGATACCGTCGGGAAACGACGCGGCTCTGGTGCTTGCCGATTATATCGGAAAAGGGGATATTTCGGCATTTGTCGATATGATGAATGATAAGGCGAAGGAGCTCGGCTGCGAAAACACGCACTTTACAAATCCTCACGGACTTCACGACCCCAAACATTATACGACGGCCTCCGACCTCGCGAAAATATCGGAGTATGCCATGAAGCTGCCCAAGTTTATGGAGATATGCAATACGACGTACTCGACCTGCTTAGGCGAGGACAGACCGCTCGTCACGACAAATTACCTGATTGACGACATTCGCGGCGGCGAATACTTCTATACCTACGCAAAGGGTATAAAAACAGGCAGCACAGGCGACGACTCCGGCTACTGCCTTGTATCTACGGCGGTATACGAGGGGTATTCGTATCTGTGCGTCGCGCTCGGAGCGCCTTATTCAAAAAACGGCGAACAGCTTGAAAACGGGGCTATGATAGATTCGGCAAATTTCTACCGCTGGGCGTTTACGAAGCTGCAGCTCACTACGGTTATAGACGACAAAACGGTCGTTGACGAGGTGGGCATCAATTACGCGTGGGGCAAGGACAGGCTGAAGCTCGCACCCGCTGAAAGCTACGCGACGATGCTCCCAACGGATATAAAGGCTTCGAGCATAGATAAAAAGTACGATCTGCCCGAAAGCGTCAACGCGCCCGTCAAGGCGGGCGACAAGATAGGAACGGTAACTCTCCTCTATGCGAACAAAGAGCTTGCGACGGTCGATCTTGTAGCGGCGGAAACAGTTGACCAAAGCGATCTTCTCGTCGCTTTTGACGGCGTTAAGCGCGCTGTTTCAAACATATGGTTCATTACCTTTGCAATTATAATAGTCATTTTGATAACAGCGTACATTATAATTTTATCCATCTACAGCAGGCGGCGCAAAAACAACCGCAAGGTAAAGACCTACCGCCGTATTTAACAAAACGGCTTTAATACCGCCGCGTTTCAATAAGGGGTCTGCCCCATGTTGAATTACCAAACGAAAGGGATTAAACGCTATGGATTGGACAGAAATTATCGCGGAAGTAAATTCCCGCGATGTTGAGCGCACCGAGAATATCGCCGTTATGACTGTTCCTTACGGCATATACACCGAGGATTACAGCGATCTTGAGGACGAGGTTCGCGAAATAGCGAAAACAGACCTCATTGACGAGGAACTTCTCGGCAGAAACCGCGATACGGCGCGAATACATATCTATATAAGCCCCGGGGATAACCCCGCGGAGGCGGTCGCTTTCCTTGAGGAGCGTTTCCGCGCGGAGAACATCGGATTTAATATACTGACAGATAAATGCGACGTCGAATCGTGTCTTGACAACTGGAAAAAGTATTTTTATCCGTTAGAGGTCGGAGAAAAGCTCCTCATTCGCCCCGTATGGCGCGATGATTACGAACCGAACGGCAGAACCGTTCTGAACCTTGAGCCGGGCATAGCGTTCGGCACGGGCGCTCACGAAACAACGCGCCTGTGTCTGGAGGCTCTGGAAAAGTATGTGACGGACGGAGCGACGGTACTCGACGTCGGGTGCGGGAGCGGGATACTGGCTGTAGCGGCTCTTCTGCTCGGCGCGAAAAGCGCCGTCGGCATAGATATTGACGAGCTCGCTGTCAAGGCGTCCGTCGAAAACGCCGAACGCAACGGCGTTTCAGACAGATATACCGCAATTCACGGGAACCTTGCCGATAGGGTTGCGGGGACATATGATATAATCACCGCGAATATCGTCGCGGACGCGATAATAATGCTTTCGGGCGATATTGAAAAGCATATGCACAGGGATACCGTTTATATCATGAGCGGGATCATTGATTCGCGGCTCGACGATGTGATTAACGCGCTGCCGGAATCCCTCACGGTTGTCGCAAAGACGGAGGATAAGGGCTGGTACTGTATTATCGCTAAGCTGACAGCTTAATTTTATCTGAAACAATAGTTATATTTCCCAATTAAAATTATAAGACGCGTCAATGTGATAAAATAAGATTATAAAACTTTGGAGGAATGATTATTTTGAAAAAAGAAAACAAGAAAAATACCCGTAAAAAAAATACAGGAAACCTTATTTTTTCCGCTGTTCTCGTTACAGCCTTTGTTCTGTGTTCATATTTCTTTATGGGTATGATAGACAAGCTCAATCAGGCATGGCTCAAGTCGCTTTTATGTATTGTTGTATTTGTTTTGTTTGGACTTTTCCTGTTCTACGCTACCCGTGTAGGCGACGGAAAGCAGGTCGTCAGATTCTCGCCCGCGACACTGATACTCATGGATCTGCCCGCGCTCTATATCATTCTCGCGGCTATGATCAGTGAGCTGCCTTTCTCAGCGGAGATCACGTCATGCGCGCCCGTTATATATCTCGCGTCGGTCGTTTTCGGATATGGCGTACCGTACACGTTCGTAAGCGGATATGAGATCGACACGCCCAATCCGGAGGAAATTGACGAGGAAACCGGCGAGGAGGAACTCGGCGATAATTTTGTCGTAGAGTCTGAGGGCGAATCCGAAATAGTTATAAACGAGGACGATGATGAGAGCGAAAGCGGCGACGATGCCAAGTCCGAGCCGGAAACAGAAGAAAAGGAATAATATCCGCGTCGTGTGTTTATTAAAATTACTGATTTACATTGACAATATATGACTTATTATGTAAAATAATAAATATATTATACATAATTAAGGAGTAGATTATGATGTTTTGTAAACAATGTGGAACAGAAATTATGGACGGTTCGATGTTCTGTCCTGCGTGCGGCGCGCCTGTCGTTCAGCAGACTCAAAATACCGTGCCGCAGCAAACATCAGAGAACAATTTCACGCCGCAGCAGACCGTTCAGCCTCAGCAAATGACTGTGAACGGTGACGGACAGCCTTACCCTGCGGCTGTACAGGCACAGCCGCAGCGGAATAATAACAAGAAACTTTTCATAATTATCGGCGCTGTCGCTTTGGCGGTAATTATTGCCGTAGTGCTTATAATCGTGCTGGCAAACAGGGGCGGCAACTCCTGCTCTACCGTTGTTTCCAAGATGGCGGACGCTGTGAACACCGCCAATATTGACGAACTTATGGAAGTCATGCCGCCGGATTATGTTGCATATTATATCGACAAAATATATGACGGAAATGTTGAGGACTTCAAGGATTCGCTGAAAAGCGCCTATGACTTATCGTCGAGTATGGACATAAAAGTCGATGCGAGCGTCACTGACGAGATGCACTGCACCGACTCCAGATCCCTGAGAGATATAAACGATTACTATCAGAGCAGCTATGACGCTAAAAGCTTTATATCCGAAACCGCTAAATGCAGGGTAGAGTTTTCTGTAGTATATGCCGGTGTCGGCACACCGAGTGTTGATACCGATACCATGTACTTTGTCAAAATAGACGGTCAGTGGTATGTGGACGTATCGGGCACGGCAGACAACATATCAAACAGTTACTATAATTGACAAGCGCCGGCGCCAGACAGATTAACACACAGGCATTAA
>CAYLOD010000073.1:0-9001 GCA_964385235.1 uncultured Clostridium sp. | reverse complement strand
GGCTATGTTCTTTATTATCTGCCTCGGACTTCCCGCTCCTCTTATAGCAATACACCTGCTTTGGGTAAACCTTATTACAGACAGCCTGCCCGCAATCGCACTCGGTATGGATCCAAAAGCGCCGGATATTCTCGATGAAAAGCCCAGAGATCCCCAAAAGGGAATATTTGCCGACGGTGGCGTTAAGCTGACGGCCGGCTACGGCATAGTAATAACAGTAGCTGTTCTAATCGCTTATTTCTCTGCCGGATGGCTCAACGGCGCGTTTACTCTGTTTGATATGAAAAACATTTTTGAAACAAATGCCGGTGTTTTGCATCAGGCGCAGACAATGGCGTTTACAACGCTTGCTTTCTGTGAGCTGGTTCATATGCTCGGCATGAGCAACGTCAAGAGATCTTTCGTCTGGGTTTTCAAAAACAAGAACTGGATGATGGCTATCGCATTTGCCGCGGGTATAATTTTACAGCTGGCTGTTATCGAAATCCCGTCAGTCAGCGCGATATTCTCGACTGCAAACTTAACTGTGAATGAATGGATCATAACGGCTGTATGCTCTGTTTTGCCGCTGATTGTTCATGAAATTTCCGTGTTTTTCATGTTTATCAAAAAGCGCATCAAGTCTTAACGCGCTTATTTAACCTTATTTGCAAAAAAAGTCCCCCGGCTTTTCAGGCGGGGAACGTCACACAGCAAAAATTAAAAGCAAAGCCGTATATAATCATTTATCGGCTTTGCTTTTTTATTTTATGTATTTTACTACCCGGGCGGCAGGCGTCGTTTTATTACTGTCCGTGATTATTTGTGACGCGCTCTGTGACGGAGCAGGCAGTTTGTTATGAGATATGCGAAGAGCGTTTAATATTTTACATTAGTATTTTTCCAAAAAGGAATGTTCCGCTCCGCCGCTCTTATAGCCTACCATTGTATCAAGGCATACTGAATGTATACTGTTAAAAATGCTTTTTTCTATGTTGGGGTTATCACGTTTAAGGCTGCGTATGAGGAGCTTGATTTCCTGACGCTTTGAGGTATTGCCGTCGGATTCAGCGCATTTCTCGGTAAAGCGGCAGGCGCATTGGATAAACTCAAGGTTGTTATAGCGCTTCCATGCGAGAATATCATCTTCATGTATACAGTACATAGGACGAATAAGTTCCATTCCGTCAAAGTTAGTACTGTGCAGTTTTGGGAGCATAGCCTGAAGCTGTGAGCCGTAAAACATACCCATGAGAGTGGTTTCTATTACGTCGTTGAAATGATGTCCGAGCGCAATTTTATTGCAGCCGAGTTTTTTTGCCTGATTGTACAAATGTCCGCGGCGCATTTTCGCGCACAAATAGCATGGAGATTTTTCGGCTTTATTCGCAATATTAAATATATTTGTTTCAAAAATCGTTATCGGTATGTTGAGCAGTTCAGCGTTACTTTCAATTTTACGACGGTTTATTTCGTTATATCCGGGGTCCATTACGAGATAAACAAGCTCGAACGGGAAATCGCTGTATTTTTGGAGCTGCTGCAGAAGCTTTGCCATGAGCATAGAGTCCTTACCTCCGGAAATACAGACGGCAATTTTATCTCCGCTTTTAATAAGCTCATAGCGTTTAACGGCCGTAATAAACGGGATCCAGATTTTTTTTCGGTATTTTTTTGTTATGCTCCGCTCTATTATCATATAAGGCTCAAGCTCTCTGCTCATTTTAATCTCCTTGTCCTTGTTTCAATTCGCATACAAAAAGGAACTGCGGCAAAGCTGCAGCTCCGGTTGTATTATCGCCTGTAAGTTTTTCCACGTCAAATCAAACTATCAAGAATATCCGTATAATGTTCCGTCGGCATAAGACCGATTTCTCGTGTAAGCTCATCGCCGTCCTTAAAGATTACTACAGTAGGAATACTGCTGATTCCGAATTCAAACGCGAGTGAATTACCGTCGCCGTCAACGTCAATCTTTGCAACTTTGACCTTGCCGTCATATTTGTCGGCAATTTCTTCAATAGCGGGAGCGAGCATACGGCATGGACCGCAGCGGTCAGCGTAAAAATCAACCAGTACCACTCCGTCGTTCAGAAGATCGTCAAATTCTTCGTTTGTCGGATGAATTACATTGCTCATTATTGTGCCCTCCATATATTCTTATTAGGTTAACCCTTGTATTCCTCGATTTTTATTGACTTAATAGTGACGTCTTTTTGGGGCTTGTCGTTTTCGTCTACATCGACTGCGGCGATTTTATCAACGACATCCATTCCTTCATAAACCTGACCGAATACCGTATGACCTCGGTCAAGATCATTGAAAGCGCCGTCAAGCTGGATATTCCCGCCGTTCTCGTCATAGAGCTTTTTGACATCTTCCGAAACCCTGCTCATATCCGTGACGTTGCCGTATTGGCTTGTCAGAGCGTATCTGTAGCTGTCGAGCATTGTGCCTTCGTCCGCGCCCGATGACTGGGAGAGATAGCTCTCCTTATAGGTTTCCCAGCTATTCGCTGCAAATGCCTTATATTGATCCCAATATGCCGTCAGACTATCCCAGTCGGTTTTTGTTTTGTTTGTTTTTTGATTAATGAAAAACTGGCTTCCGTTGGTGTCGCTGCCTGAATTAGCCATAGACAGTGAACCGCGGATATTAAACAGCCTATCTGAAAATTCATCCTGAAAGCTGTCTTTCCATATGCTTTCCCCGCCCGTTCCGTTACCGAGCGGGTCGCCGCCCTGTATCATGAAGTCATCAATAACTCTATGGAACGTAAGACCGTTGTAATATCCGTCCTTTGCGTGTGTCGTAAAGTTTTCTACCGCTTTAGGAGCCGCCTCGGGGAAAAAGCGTATTTTTATCGTACCCATAGAGGTTTCCATAATTGCTACAGTATCACCCTGTTGGGGCTTATCAAGCTGATAGCCGACATTATGCTCGGTATCCTTCTTGACGTCCGGCTCGAGAAATATCTTTTTTAATATTTCGTCAGCATCCTTATCAGAAAGCGAGGAATCCTCAGAAACCGCAGATTTTTCGGAATCTTCGCTTGACTGCGACGTTTCGTTAGTGTTCTCTGTATTTCCGCCGTTTCCACAGCCGGCGGCAACCGACGCGGCGACTATAGCGAGCGCGATAATTGATTTAATTTTAACGTTTTTCATATTCTTTTCCTTTCCGAACAGAGCAACAGATAAACTGTTACTTAAAATTATATTTTCCTTTTTTATATAATTATATTCTAACTTAACTTCTTAAATAAAGCAAGTGTATATATAATTTATTAACAATTTAAGTTATACAGGAATCGCTTTAAACATATAAATATGAGGAAAGCAGTAAGCGGGTCAATAAAAATCCGCATGAAAGGAATGAAGCCTAAAATGATAGGATATTATCCTGAGGGCAGACTTATAAACAGCGCTGAGAACAAGGCCGCGACGGTTTCGCTGCAGGGAATTGCGGAAGCCTGTAAGGACGGCAGAATTTTGGAGTCAAGAGCTGTCGTCTGCGATCCATCGCATAATCTTATAGTTGAGTTAGGCTCTCTCCGCGGCATCATACCGAGAGAGGAGGGGGCAATGGGTATAAAGGAAGGTACAGTCCGTGATATAGCGATAATCTCACGCGTCAATAAGCCTGTATGCTTTATAGTCAAAGATATTATAAAAAACGCGGACGGAACCGTTACTCCTATACTTTCACGCCGTGCGGCTCAGGAGAGATGTATGTCCGAATATGTCGATCAACTGATCCCGGGAGATATAATAGATGCCAAAATAACGCATCTTGATTCATTCGGAGCGTTTGCCGATATTGGGTGCGGAATAGTTTCTCTTTTGCCTATTGATTCCATATCCGTTTCGAGGATAGAACATCCGCGTGAACGTTTTTCTGTAGGAATGGATATCAGGGCAATAATTAAGAATAAAGATGGCGGTAGAATAAGTCTCAGTCACAAGGAACTGCTCGGAACATGGGAGGAAAACGCCGCGAAATTCTCAATAGGAGAAACGGTTGCGGGAATAATACGCTCGGTCGAGGATTACGGCGCTTTTGTAGAGCTGACGCCGAACCTCGCGGGTCTTGCGGAAACGCACGAAAATATTTCGCCGGGTCAGCAGGCAAGCGTATACATAAAGAATATTATTCCCTCTCGTATGAAGATAAAGCTTATTATAATTGACGCCTTTACAGGAATAAGGGTGCCGACGCGTCCGGTTTATTTTTATAATGGTGAACATATCGACAGATTCAGATATTCGCCGGATAACTCCATGAAAATCGTTGAGAGCGTATTCTGACAGGTAAATATTTTTCTGTCCCGTCATAGGGCGTAGCTCCCGCCGGGAAACATCTGTCGCTTCAGCCGGTATTTTTCTCCCGCCGGAGCGCTCAAAATTGCTTTGCGATTATGTCAGCATATTGAAGCCGCGCTCGAAAAGAAAGTCCATCAAAGCGTCAAGCCTGATGGACTTTCTTGCAATTAAAATTCAAAAATCAGCGAAACGCCTTTGACTTGCCGGATAAATCATCAACAAGCTGCTGGATATGCGCGATTTGAACTTCGTTAAGACCTGTAATTTCAAGATATTTCTTATCGTCAAGTCCTAAGAGATAGTCTGTGCTTACCGAGAAAAAGTCGGAAATCTTAATGAGCATTTCAATGGAAGGAAGAATATTGTCGTTCTCCCAATTAGAAATACTTTGTTTAGATACTGACAAACTTCTCGCTAATTCAACTTGCGTTATATTCCTCGCAGTTCTTAACTCTCTTATTCTCATATTCAGCATGATTTTACTTCCTTCCTGTTTATATAATTATCATAATGCTATTATACATAATATTGCAATTTTTATAAAATACATAAGTATTGATATGCTTATTAAATAAGAGTAAAAGATTGTTGAATTTACAGTGAAAAAAGTTGAAATTTCTTTTACTATACTTAAAAAAATAATTGTTATCATTTAATATATTTTATAAAATATATTATAAAAATAGGATATAAGACTCATAATATGTTTATAATAAGTTAATGTATAAAAAAATAAAAATTCATATAAAAAAATTAAACACATTTTATTATTTTACTTAAAATACAAGGAATAAAATACAAATATTAAAGCAGTTACGCATTGAAATAATATAAAAAATAAATAAAAATTTTTATTCATTATTTTATTATCAGTAAAATTTTTTGTCAAGAAAATTTGTGCCGTAAATTTCGATTTTGAATATTTTAATTCGACATAGTATTGTAATTTTTATTTATTCTATGCTTTTGTGAAATTAACCGCTGTTTATATAATTATTTTTTATACTGATTTTTTTATTTTAACTTAAGCTTATATGGGAGCATTGGCATAAGCACAATTATGGCTCAGTCAATTATTCACCCGCCTCTTGGGCGTGTGCCACGACTTGGCGGAAAAGCTTTCTCATTAAACATTTATCAATAATTAAATATGACGATTTTTAAGCTTTTGCCGCCGAGTTATAAAAACTTTATGTTTCTTTTATTAACTTGACTTTATTTGGGGCGTATGGTATAATCTATCCATTAAATTTTATCTGATGTTATGGTAAAATGGTGTCGAAAATGGATATTGTTAATTTGATTTTGCTGATTGTTTTAATTGTTGTCTCAATTATAAATATTTACATTATTTTAAAAAACAAAAAAGTCAGTAATACTGACATTGAAAAACCCTTTTCCGATCTCTCCGCGCGAATTGAAAAAATTTCCGCGGATATGGATCGTGTCAGCCAAAACCTGAGAATGGAACTTAATTCAACAATAAGCTCTACAATAAACATACTCGGAGATATGATTGTAAAAAACCAGAAACAGGCGGGAGAGAACCAGTCTGACGCGATCAGCCGCCTGAACACATCAATATCGGAAAAACAGGATGCCGAGCTGAAAGCTGTCTTGAGTTCACTTTCACTGCTTGAGGAGAGATTTAAAACATTTTCTGTTGAAAACGAGCAGAAGCTGGAAAATATACGCGTTTCTGTGGAAAAACGTTTAAGCTTTATTCAAGAGGACAATAACAAGCGTCTTGATGAAATGCGTAAGGTCGTTGACGAAAAGCTGCAAAAAACGATTAACGATAGAATGACTCAGTCCTTTGAGCTTGTGAGCCAGCGTTTGGAGCAGGTTTATAAGGGTCTTGGAGAAATGCAGAGCATAGCTTCAAATGTCGGGGATTTGAAAAAAGTTCTCTCAAATGTCAAAACACGAGGTATTATCGGTGAGATACAGCTTGGAGCGATACTTGAGGAGATTCTCTCGCCTGAGCAATATGAAACAAATGTTGAAACGAAAAAGGGAAGCGGCAAGTTCGTTGAATTTGCTATCAGGCTGCCGGGCAGCGATGACGGAACAGTATATTTGCCGATAGATTCAAAATTTCCGGGGGATACATACTCAAAACTGCTTGACGCTTATGACACAGGAAATTCCGAGCTTATAAGCGATGCTGTAAAAGTTTTGAAATCCACGATAAAAAGCGAAGCCAAAGACATTCACGACAAGTATATATCTCCGCCCGATACGACGGATTTCGCGATATTGTTTCTCCCGTTCGAGGGTCTTTATGCCGAAGCGGTCAATAGAGGACTTGTAGAACAGCTTCAGCGCGAGTTCAAGGTGAATATCGCGGGACCGAGTACTATGGCGGCTCTTTTGAACAGCCTGCAAATGGGCTTTAAAACGCTTGCCGTGCAAAAGCGCAGCAGTGAGGTTTGGAAGATACTCGGCGCTGTCAAAACAGAATTTGACAGTTTTGAAAAAGTCCTTAAAGCCGCGCAGGACAAAATAAACAAAGCAAACGACGATTTGGACAAGCTCGTAGGCGTCAGGACACGTCAGATAAAAAGAAAGCTCAGGAATGTAGAAAACTTGAATGAAGACTTAACACAGGGATTGCTTGATGACGAAACGGAGGAGTAGTATGGGCTCTGCCAAAAGAAAATCCGCTGCATACAAAATAACCGATCACCCAATAATATTATCAGCTGTTATATGTTTTTTCGGAGCTTTTTTTTTGGGTTTTAAACCCTTTACAACCAACTCCTATCTTATATTGGTGTTAGCCGCAATTACTATTTCGATTTTTACTTTTTTATCTGTTCCGAATGAAAAACCGTTGAGTTATTCGGTATTTATGTCATGCGGCTTTATATTACTGCTTATTACTTTATATTTTCTCTTTGCCGCTATAGAAAATAAAGGTTCGGCTATTTTCTGTATTTCTGTATTTTTAGCCGTGATATACGTTTTGTATTGTTATTTAAACAATACTTTAAATACAGAAAAAATCATCAAGATTTTGTTCTTTCTTGCTTTTATGCTGAAACTCGGGTATATTCTCTATACTTCAATCAGTCAGCGTCAGCATGATGTAGAGCTTTTTGAATCTACCGATGACGGTCATGGGGCGTATATACTGTACCTGCTGAACAACAGATCCCTTCCCGACTTTGATGTCAGAGATTACTGGCAGTTCTACCACCCGCCGCTTCATCATATTATATCAGCGGTTTGGCTTTGGATCCAGCTGAAATGCGGCATAGCGTTTAATACTGCGTGCGAGGGAATACAGTTTCTTACTCTGTTTTATTCAACCCTGTCGCTGTATCTTTCTTATAAGATTATGCGTGAGTTTCATCTGAGAAGAACAGGTCTTGTGACGGCCCTTGCAATATTAGCGTTTCACCCGACGTTTATTATTTTTTCGGGCAGCGTGAATAATGATATTCTTTCGATAACATTCATGCTCGGCGCTGTTTATAATACTATGGTGTGGTTTAAGAACAGAACTGTTTGGAATATACTGAAAATTGCGCTTTGCGTGGGCTTGGGAATGTTTACAAAGGTATCTGCCTGGATCGTCGCTCCCGCAATCGCGGCAGTTTTTCTTATCGCGCTTATTAAAAATGAAGGCAAAATCAAAAAGCTTATCGGGCAGTATGCTTCTTTTCTTTTGGTATGCGCACCTATCGGACTGTTTTGGAGCGTCAGAAATTATTTACTTTATAAACTTCCTTTTACATATGTTCCCAGACTTCCGGACACCAGTCAGCAGTACATAGGTTATCATTCTGTCATCGAAAGGCTGTTTGACTTTAACTTTAATCAGTTTGAGAGCGTATTTAATCAAATGGAATTTTATGACGGAAAATATTTTGAATATAATCCGACAATAGGATTATTTAAAACAGCGCTTTTTGACGAAACCGTAAATGATACATATTTTCCGCAGATTACTTTCTGGGGTACCGCAATGTTTTGGCTGAGCGTTATTTTAGGGGTATTTGGCTTTGTCGCAATGATATATATTCTTTTCAGAAGAAAAAGCATGGTTTTTGCTTACAAGATACTTTTAATTGTACTGTATTTTTCAATATTTATTTCATACTACAGCTTTTGCTTTATATATCCGTTTACCTGCACGCAAAATATCCGATACGCGTCGCCGCTGATAATTATCGGAGCAATATCCATTGGTAAGCTGATTTCGTTAAATCAAAATAACAATTCTGAATTTTCAAAATTTCTGCGCTGTTCGGTTACATTTATTACTGTATGTTTCTGCTTTACATCCGCAGCAACTTATACCTTAATAGGAATATAATGACTGAGCGGAGCCCAACGGGACGAAGCCCGATGGTACGGAGCCCGGCGGGACGAAGCCCAACGGGACGGAGCCCGGCGGGACGGAGCCCAACGGGCAAACTCAATATTTAAAAATTAAATCAGGAGATTAAAATGAAAAAGGTAGTTATAATTGGAGCAGGCCCCGCCGGATTGACAGCGGCGATGGAACTCCTTTCCGACAGTTCTGAATATGATGTCCTTGTTATCGAGGAATCGGACGCTATCGGAGGAATTTCCAAAACGGTATATCATAACGGCAACAGAATGGATATAGGCGGTCACAGATTTTTCTCAAAAAGCGATGAGATAATGTCCCGCTGGAAAGCGCTCATGCCGCTTCAGGGCGCCAAGCC
>CAYLOD010000072.1:0-9088 GCA_964385235.1 uncultured Clostridium sp. | reverse complement strand
TCGCCGCATGGCGAAAAACGACTTCGCGGTCGAGTGCCTCGACACGCAAGTCGCGTCTTGCCTGCGGGCGCTGCCCGCCGCGTCTTGCCTGCGGGGGGCACCCCGCCTATTAGGCGGGAGTCGTATTTGAATGACGGGGGCAAGCCCCTTAATAAGACTTGAATCAGTGATACTTTTAAATGAAAGGCGGTAATGTATGCTGTTTTTTAAAAAGGGCTCACGCGACAATGCGGCGGGGGGGATTGAATATATAATCGCCGGTCTGGGAAATCCGGGCGCGCGGTACGAAAACACCCGCCACAATGCCGGATTTATAACACTCGATATTATTGCCGGTAAAAACAGCATAAAGGTTGACAGACTGAAATTCAAATCCATGTGCGGAACGGGCGAGATCGGAGGTAAGCGCGCTCTGCTGATGAAACCGTCGACGTTTATGAACCTCAGCGGTCAGGCGGTAACGGAGGCGATGTCGTTTTATAAGATACCTCCCGAACGTACGATAATTATATTTGACGATATTTCACTCGAGCCCGGCAAACTGCGTATCCGCCGCAAGGGCAGCGACGGGGGACACAACGGAATCAAGAATATAATATATCTTTCGGGGAGCGACCTCTTTCCGAGAATAAAAATGGGTGTAGGAGCGAAGCCGAATCCCGATTGGAACCTTGCGGACTGGGTGCTTTCACACTTTACCGAGGACGAGATGAAATCTCTGCTTGACGCCGCCGAAAAAGCCGCTCAGGCTGTCGAGAAAATGGTAAACGGCGAAATAGATAAGGCTATGAATATGTTCAATTCGTAATCATTCAAAGACACACTTATGAATATGCTTAATTCGACAGAATCATTGATGTATAATAATTAAAGAAAAGCCGTTTAAAAGCGCGATGATTTATTTTTCTCCGTGCGGCGAAAAACTCCGACACTGACAAGGGTTGCTTGCCCGCCGCGCGGAACGTAATTTGCATATGGTAATTCATCGGTAACTTCACGCCTGCGCGGCAATAAACTTCCCCCCCCGCTGAAGTCGAGCGAGCTCAGCGAGCGATTACGCGACTTGCCTGCGGGCGCTGCCCGCCGTGCTGAATGGCGCGGCAAGCCCCTTGATTATGGTTTGTGATGGAGCGCATATGAAGTTTTTAGACAATGTTCTGTTAAAAATCCCGGAGTACAGGGAGCTTTTACGCTCCGTCGAACTATCCCGTCTGCCCGCGTGCGTGACGGGACTTTCGACTGTCCACAAGGCGCACCTTATATATTCGCTGTGCAGACAAACGCGGTCGGGAGCTCTGGTGATAGCCGCCGATGAACAGGAGGCGCAGAGCTTTTGCGGCGACCTTACGGCTATGGGACTCAGGGCGCTGTACTATCCCGCGCGTGATTTTGTTTTCCACGATATGGCTGGCAGGTCGCACGAATATGAGCATGAACGCATACATACGCTCTTTGCCCTGCAGAATAACCTGTGTGACGTCGTTGTAACTTGCATTGACGCTATGCTCCAATATACTATGCCGGGAGAGACGCTGCGATCCTCGACAATAACGGTCAGGACCGGAGAGGAGATCGCACTCGATAAAATCATTCTATCGCTTGTCAACGCGGGCTATGAACGAACGGAGCAGGTCGAGGGTACGGGACAGTTCGCCGTGCGCGGAGGTATTCTCGATGTTTTTCTCACTACGGAAACACGGCCGGTGAGGGCAGAGCTTTGGGGCGATGAGATAGACAGCATATCATATTTCGATACGGAAACTCAGCGCCGCACCGACGAGAGCTGCGGCTCGTTTATAATAACGCCGTCCGCGGAGATCCTGACGACGGACAAAGACGGACTTATAGAAGCTGTGAAAAAAAAGGCTGCCTCACTGCGCGGCAAAAACGCCGCCTTGGTTCGCGAAAGGCTTATGGGCGAATGTGACGTTCTGAGGAATACAGGCTCTCTGCCGTGTATAGACAAGTTCTATTCGCTGATATATAAAAAGCCCGAAACACTTATGGACTATATTGACGGTGATAAGCTCGTTTTCGTTTCTGAGCAGGTAAACCTCAAGGAGAGAATGCGCTCCGTTATGTGGCAGTGGCAGGAGGATATAAAGGACTTTTTTTCTGACGGTACACTTTGCAAAGGACTTGACAAATTTACTCTCGGCTATGACGACTACCTCGCGGAGATTAAAGGGCGTAAAACGATACTTCTCGACAGCTTCGCGAGAGGAACGTCAGATCTGACGCTCCGCGAACTTATAAATATGAGCGTAAAGCGTCTGTCGCTCTGGAGCGGTTCTGTGTCCGTACTTTGCGACGATATTGACGCGATGATGGCTCAGGGCTATACGGTCGTTGTTCTGTGCGGCACTGAAAAGGCTACTAAAAACCTGTGCGACGACCTGAACGCTCACGGAAAAAACGCTTTTTTCCTCGAAGACGGCAGGGACCTCGGCAACGACAGACTGTATGTCGCTGTGGGCAGCCTGACGGCGGGCTTTGAATACCCGGCGGCAAAGTTCGCCCTCATAACACACGGACATGTAAATATATCCGCCAAAAAGCGCAGAAAAAATAACAAAAACGGTCAGCGAATCTCAAGCATAACCGACCTTGCCACGGGCGATTATGTTGTTCACTCTATATACGGGATAGGTATATTTGACGGCATACACAAGATAGATACTCAGGGAGTCGTCAAGGACTATATTAAGATAAAATACGCGAAGCAGGACGTTCTCTATGTCCCCGTGACACAGCTTGACCTTGTTTCCAAGTATATAGGCTCGCGGGAGGACAGCGCCGTCAGACTGCACCGCCTTGGCAGTTCGGAATGGCAAAAGACAAAGAATAAAGTCAGGACTGCCGTCAAAGATATAGCGCACGAACTTATAAAGCTGTACAGCGAGAGAATGAAAGCCAAAGGACACGCGTTCCCGCCCGATACGGAATGGCAGAAGGACTTTGAGTCGCGCTTTGAATACGAGGAAACACCCGACCAGCTCCGCTGTATTGAGGAGATCAAGGAGGATATGGAACGCACTGTACCGATGGAAAGGCTGCTTTGCGGAGATGTGGGTTTCGGCAAGACAGAGGTCGCGCTCCGCGCCGCGTTCAAATGCGTATCCGATTCAAAACAATGCGCGATACTCGTTCCCACAACTATTCTCGCGTGGCAGCACTATCAGACTATACTCCGCCGCTTTGAGGGCTTCCCCGTAAATATCGAGCTACTCTCCCGCTTCAGAACAGCAAAGGAACAGCAGGAGATAATCAAAAAACTTAAAAGAGGGGATATAGACATAGTAGTCGGCACTCATCGGCTTATAAGCAGGGATATAAACTTTAAGGATCTGGGACTTGTTATAATCGACGAGGAGCAGCGCTTCGGCGTCGCTCAAAAGGAGAGGTTCAAGCAGCTTTGCAAAAATACAGACGTTCTCACTCTGTCGGCTACGCCTATTCCGAGAACGCTCAATATGGCGATGTCGGGTATACGCGATATGTCCGTCCTCGAGGAGGCGCCGCAGGACAGACACCCTGTTCAGACATATGTGCTCGAGTATGACAGCGGAGTTATCAATGAGGCTATCCGCCGGGAGCTAAGGCGGGGCGGTCAGGTTTTCGTACTTCATAACAAGGTTGAAACAATATCACAGCGCGCCGCGAAGATTCAGCTCGATATACCCGAGGCGAAGGTCGGTTTCGGCCACGGCAAGATGAGTGAGAGCGAGCTTTCCGAAATGTGGCGCAGAATGCTTGACGGCGAGATAAACGTACTTGTTTGCACGACTATTATTGAAACAGGCGTTGACCTGCCGAACGCCAACACGCTTATTATCGAGAATGCCGACTGTATGGGGCTGTCGCAGCTTCATCAGCTGCGCGGCAGAGTCGGCAGAAGCCCCCGACGGGCATATGCCTATCTCACCTTCACGCGAAACAAGGTTTTAAGCGAGATAGCACAAAAGCGTCTGTCCGCTATAAGGGAGTTTACGGAGTTCGGTTCGGGATTCAAAATAGCCATGCGTGACCTTGAGCTGCGCGGCGCGGGAAACATTCTCGGAGCGCAGCAGCATGGCCACATGGAGGACGTAGGCTACGATATGTATCTCAAGCTGCTCGAAGAAGCTGTCAGCGAGGAAAAGGGAGAGGAAAATCCCGACCGCGACATAGACTGTCTTGTCGATATACGCATGGACGCCCATATACCAGAGGATTATATAGAAAATCTCAACCAGCGTCTTGAGATATACCGCAGAATATCGGAAATACGCACCGAGGAGGACGTCAGCGATGTTACCGACGAGCTTATCGACCGTTTCGGAGAGCCGCCCGAGTCCGTTCTCGGCTTGCTCACTATCGCACTGATAAGAAGCCGCGCGGAGGCATGCGGCGTTTACGAGATAAGACAACGCGACGGGTATGCAATGCTGTTTGTCAAAGATGTTAAGACGCGGCACGTCGCGGACATAATCAGCCGAATGAACGGCAGGGCAACTCTGAGCGTCGGCGCAAAGCCCTATATTGCCATAAAGCAGCAGCCCGGCGAAAAAATCCTCGCCACCCTTTTTTCCGCTTTTTAAAAAACGGCGGCGGGGCGCCCCCGCAGGCAAGACGCGGCGGGGCGCCCCCGCAGACAAGACGCGGAATCGCTCGCTTGCGCTCGCTCGACATCGGCAGAGGGAGTTTATTCCCGCGTGGGGACGATATTACCAATGAACTGCCGTGCGCCAATCAAGTACTAACTTCCTGCGCGGCACATAACAGACCCTTATAAGCGCCGGAATTTCCCGCCGCACTGCTAAAAACTCCGGCACCGGCAGGGAGATGCTTATGTACCGCGCAGCGGGCAAATAATCAATAAGCGAAGCAAGGTCAATACAGCTTATCGAAGAAAACACGCGAGAGAAGACAACTCAAAGTTTTTGCCAAGCTTTTTACAAAAAGCGGAATCCGCCGCAATAGGCAAAAAGAAAATACAGCAGATGGACAAGGTCAATACAGCTTATCGAAGAAAACACGCGAGAGAAGGCAACTCAAAGTTTTTGCCAAGCTTTTTTCTAAAAAGCGGAGCCAAGCTTTTTACAAAAAGCGGAGCCAAGCTTTTTTCTAAAAAGCGGAAAAGGAGTGAATGGGGTGAAAAAGAGGATTTCAGAGAAGTCAGTGCCGGTGTGGCGGATAAGGACTACACTTTTACTTTTCACGGCGGCGTTTTTTCTGGGAGGACTGTTTGTGTTTTTTCCTGTACTTTCATCAATAGTCGGGACAATGGTCGTAATCGCATATATATTTGTTATAGCCGTATATTGCCCGACGCTTTACAGGAATACGAGCTTTTGCATTGACGGCGACAGAATAACGATAGAGCGCGGATTTTTTGTCAAGACAAGGTGTACGCTCCGCGCGGATCGCGTACAGTATATAATAACAATGGACGGTCCTGTTCAGAGGATCTTCGGACTTTGCACAATATCGTTTATGACGGCGGGCTCGACGGAGATTTTGCAGAATATCTCTCATGAGGACGCGCTGAAAATAAAGAAAGCTCTCGGCAAGGACTGAAAGGAGGAACGCATTGAAGGTAAAAAAGATCAGAAAGCTAAGAAAACAGCACCCTTTCGCTATGCTTACAAAGCTGACAGCTTCCGCGCTCCTTCTTCTGCTGCCGTATGTGCTGCAGATACTTTACCGTCCGCAGAATCTGCCGGAGATCATAGGCGCTATGGGGTTCTCAACACTGTACGCCATAGCGGTGATAGCGGGAGCGGTGATATTCTATAACACCTGCCGCTACTCCTACACGGGCGGCGATATCTACCTTGAACGCGGAGTAATCGTCAAGCGCAGACTTGCCGTACCATATGAAAATGTTTCGACCGTGACCGTCGAGAGAAATGTTTTTGCCGCCATGTTCGGCGCCGCCAAGCTCAGCTTTGATACTCCGGCGGGAGTTTCTAAAACACGGGACGTTTCGTTGTATTTAAGGCGGAGCAGGGTTAAGCGGCTTATAAAAAGACTTCTTGACGGACTTGAAGTCAAGTATGAATATTCAGCGGACAACTTTCGTATGCTGCTCATGTCGGCGCTGTGGTCGAATCCTATGGCGGGACTTCTGCTGCTCGTACCGCTTATAGAGAGAACGGGTGATGTAATAGGGCGCGAATTTAACAACGCCGTTATTGAATCCGTGGATTTCCGCATAACGCTCATTTCGGCAGGTATAACACCCGCCGCGGCGACAATAGCCAACCTGCTTGTACTCGGCTGGGCGGCCGCCCTCGTGTTTCAGTTTTTCCGCTACGCGAGGTTCTCGTCGCGGCGCGTGGGCGAATATATAGCCATAACACGGGGAATCGGCAGCAAAAACGAACGCTATACAAAGATGCAGGAAATTTCAGCGCTCACGATAAACAGGACGCTTTCCATGGCGATATTCCGCCTTACAGGCATAGGGATATTCTCGATAGGCTCAGGCAAGGATAAGGGGGACAAGAGCCTCATCGCTATAGCCGCGAACAAGCGCGAACAGAAAGATGCGGTGGAGGGTCTGACGGGCTTTGATACACATTACAACAGGGAACTTCGCCCGAACAGATCACGGCTTTTCTCGTATATAATTATTCCGATTGTCGTGACGGCTATGGTTCTCGCGCTCGTCAGCCTGCTTGTGTTTGTGCCGCTGCTTGATGAGCTTTACTTTACAGCGCTGCTCATATCGCTTGTGCCGCTCGTGTGGTGGACAGCGTTCCGCATATTCGCGTTTCGCCACGCGTCGTTCGGCTATAACGGCACCTGCGCGATACTCTGCGGCTACCGCAGACTTTCGCTTATAAAATATATCATACCGTATGAGCATATTCAGTTTATAGAAATAAGTCAGAATATCTTCCAGCAGCGTTCGGGCTTTTGCAACGTCCGTGTGCATATGTACTACGAGCAGCGCGCTACACACACCGTTAAGCATTTAAAGCTTTCCGACGCCGAGGAGATTGTTAAACAGATAGAGAGCCGAATAGAAAAAAAATGACCGGCAGCAGTCAGCTTAACGACTGTTGCCGATCTGTTTTATGTTAAGGACAGCACGGTTACTTAATATCTCTCCTTTTGAACGACAGAAGCCCTGTAATTACAGATACCGCGAGATACGCGAGCGCGATGAGTATCGGAATATAGACAGTGTTTTCCGCGTAGCATTTCCTCAGTGTTGAGGAAAGAGTTCCTATCCAGTAATAAGCCGCGACGCCGTAGCCGTTGTTTTCATTTATGGCCGTTATCGCCGCGAGTGCCTGCGAGTCCGATTCGTCCTCGGAAAATAAAATCGAGAAAAGGTTCATCATTTGCAGAGCCATTGGGATAACGATCATATACAGGCATATTGACAGCGCGATAGTGCCGCCCTTTGAGCGGATAAGAAACGCGGTCATAACGATAAACGCGGCCAGTGCTATAGTGATAAGCGTATTGACGGCGTAATTTACGGCAAGCTCACTGTAAAAACCCGCGTTCAAAGCGCTTGAGTCAAAGAAAATAAAACAGGTGAAAGCATATACCGCCACATAAGCATAGCATATTATAAGAGCCTCGGATATTGATACTATCAGCTTGGAGAAAAATATGCTTTCGCGGGTGAAGCCCTTGGACACGATGTTTTTGAAAGTTCCGGCGCTGTATTCTATGGTGACAAAGAGCGATACGGCTATTATCGCGATAAGCACCCAGTTCTGATCGCCGTTCATGGCGTTGATTAGCATATTCTTTATATCGCCTATGCCCGCCGCATCGGCTAAGGACCCTATTTCCTCCTCAAGCATATTGACGGTCAGACGTGATATTCCCGACTGAAGCAGCGCCAGACCGGCGGCGACAATAAGGCAGACGTAAAAGCTCTTCATTTTGAAAAGCCTGTAAAAATCGGATTCAATAAGTTTTGACATTGTGCAAACTCCCCCTTTAATCAGTTCTTTCCCGCGCCCATGCGTTCAATAAAGTAGTCCTCAAGCTCGCCGTGGTTTTCGGAGAGGGATTCGACCATAATATCGTTGTCGAAAAGCTCCTTAGCGACAGCTCCCTTGTCATTCAGCACGGCGGCGATTATGAGAGAGCCGTCGGGGCTTATTCTGATGTCCGGAATATCCCCCTTGCCGGACAGAAAGGCTGTGACTGTTTCCTTCGCCTTTTGCGGGTTATCCGTCCTGATTACGGTAGAGCCTGTACATTTTTTCAAAAGTTCCTCGTGAGCTATCTCATCTACAAGCTTACCGTTGTTTATTATGCCGTAGCGGGTAGCTATTTTGCTGAGCTCACCGAGGATATGGCTCGAGATAAGCACTGTCTTGCCCTGTTCGCGGTTCAGCTTCAGGATAAGATCGCGAACCTCGACTATTCCCTCCGGGTCAAGGCCGTTTATCGGTTCGTCAAGTATAAGGAACTCCGGGTCGCCTATAAGCGCTATGGCGATACCCAAACGCTGTTTCATTCCGAGCGAAAAATCGCGGGTTTTTTTCCTGCCCGCGTCGGCAAGACCGACGTACTCAAGTATGGGAGCTATGGAGGATTCGTCAATACCGAGCATTTTACAGAATACAGTGAGGTTTTGCGCCGCCGTCATATTCGGATATATCGCGGGGCT
This sequence comes from uncultured Clostridium sp., assembly GCA_964385235.1. Lineage (GTDB taxonomy): Bacteria > Bacillota > Clostridia > Oscillospirales > Acutalibacteraceae > Pseudoruminococcus. The sequence continues at coordinate 462 of CAYLOD010000072.1, read as the reverse complement.
TTCAATAAGGTTGCCTGTTCTGCGCCGCGCCTCGTTTATGTCCATTCCGCCAAAAAGCTCAAACGTTCCCGACGTCGGGCGCGCAAGCCCCAGAATAAGGCGGATAAACGTAGTCTTGCCCGCGCCGTTTTTGCCGACAAAGCCGTATACGTCCCCTTTCCTTATTGTCATGCTGACATTATCGACAGCGTTTTTGGAACCGTATTTCTTAGTAAGCTCCATAGTCTTTAAGGCGTATTCCATATTTAAGCAGCTCCTTATGTTTAATGCGGCATAAATTACAATTTGAGTATACTCTAAACTGTTCAGCATTGTCAAGGTGTTGACTTTTTCACAAACATATATTATAATGTAGCTCACGGCCGGCAGTCATCGGCGCCTATGCCGCCGTGGAAAACGCGATGCTTCGAGGTGTAACTCAGTTTGGTAGAGTGCTTGGTTTGGGACCAAGATGCCGCAGGT
>CAYLOD010000071.1:0-9130 GCA_964385235.1 uncultured Clostridium sp. | reverse complement strand
AGAAAGTGTGATTACGGGCGGCAGTTGTTTTATCGGTGAGAGAATAGCCCGGATTCTCTCGACGGAATTTAATGTTACTGTTCTTAACCGCTGCCTTTCAAGCCGTAGGTCATAAAAAACGAAGAAAAGATATTTGCTTTAACAGGCATTCATTAATATATTTTAAAGGATGGTTTATTATGATTATAGTTCTGAAAAACACAGCTACACCCGAGCAGTCGTTACTGTTCAGAAATATGCTTCAGGAGAAGTATAACGTGAAAGTAAACGAGTGGGTAGGCGTAGAGTCCACCGTTCTCGGACTTATCGGAGATACCACGCAGATAGACATAGACTATATAAACGCTCAGGAGATAGTAGAGAGCGTCAAGCGCGTTCAGGAGCCGTATAAAAAGGCAAACAGAAAGTTTCACCCCGGTAACACCGTTATTTCCTTTGACAGCGGCGAGAAAATCGGCGACGGGAGCCTTTGCATAATGGCGGGGCCATGTTCTGTCGAGAGTGAGGAGCAGCTCAACGGCATCGCCGAAAGGGTCAAAAAATCAGGCGCGACGTTTCTGCGCGGGGGCGCGTTTAAGCCGAGGACATCTCCGTACTCTTTTCAGGGGCTGAAGTCCGAGGGGCTCGATCTGCTCAAGGAGGCGCGCCGTCTTACGGGGCTTCCGATAGTGACCGAAATCATGAGGGCTTCGCATATTGATATGTTTGAGAATGTAGACATAATTCAGGTAGGCGCGAGGAATATGCAGAACTTTGAGCTTTTAAAGGAACTCGGGAAAATAAACAAGCCCATACTCCTCAAGCGGGGGCTTTCCGCGACTATAGAGGAACTGCTCATGAGCGCGGAGTATATTATGGCGGGAGGCAACGACAAAGTCATACTGTGCGAGAGAGGAATACGCACATACGAAACCTCTACGAGAAACACTCTCGACATTTCCGCTGTTCCCGTCCTCAAAAAGCTGACGCACCTCCCGGTAATAGTTGACCCGAGCCACGCGTCGGGCAAGTCGTGGCTTGTCGAGCCGCTCGCGCTCGCGGCTGTCGCGGCGGGAGCCGACGGCTTGATGATAGAGGTTCACAACGACCCGCCCCACGCTCTCTCCGACGGGGCGCAGTCGCTCACGCCCGATCAGTTCGACACTGTCGCAAAGCGTGTATTGGCGTTGAAAAAGGCTTACACGGAGATAATGAGCGGGGATTAAGACGGCTCACCCATGTGCGTAATTATAAAAAGCAGCACTGTGATTATGGCGGTGTTGCTTTTTGCCATATGTCCGGCTGCGTTGAAAATTTAAGCGTTATGCTGTAAAATATATACAGATATGGCTAAGGCAAGCCGTACAGAATATCCCGGGCGGCTGCGGCGGATAATTTAACATGGCTTGCGTGAAAGCTTTGGATTTGACGGAAAGGAAATTATTATGAATATCGTAATTTCGGGGCTCGGCATCATAGGAGGCTCCTTCGCTAAGGCGCTTGTAAAATACACCGGCCATCACATAATCGGAATCAACAGGAGCGAAAAGCCGCTTTTGGACGCACTCGCCTGCGGGGCGATACACGAGATCGGAACTCCCGAATCAATAAAAACAGCAGATATGATTATCCTCGGAATGTTCCCCGAAGCGGCGGTCAAATTCGTCCGTGATAACGCGGAGCTTATACCTGAGTCCTGTATAGTTACAGACACATCGGGGATAAAGTCGCGAATCTGTCCCGAGCTTGTGTCGCTATCGAGGGAGTACGGATTCAGGTTTATCGGAGGCCACCCCATGGCAGGCAGGGAAAAAAGCGGCTTTGACGCCTCCGACGCTGACCTTTTCCAAGGCGCGAGTTACATAATCGTTCCATGCGGGGCGGAGAAAAGCGACGTTGATAAGGTTTCAGACCTTATGAAAAGCATAGGATTCAAAACTGTCAGGACTGCCGATCCCGAGGAACACGACAGAATGATAGCGTTTACGTCGCAGCTCCCGCATATCATAGCGTGTTCCTATGTATTAAGCCCGAGCTGCAGGGGTCACAAAGGTTTTTCCGGCGGAAGCTATCGTGATGTTTCGCGTGTCGCGAGGATAAATGTTCCGCTGTGGGCGGAGCTTTTCGCGGAAAACAGGGAATCCCTCGTCAGCGAGCTTGATATATTTATTGAAAATATTACGGGGCTGAGAAACGCCATTTCCGAAAATGACAGCGAAAGGGTTTCGCGGATTCTTTCCGAAGCGAGAAAAATTAAAGAGGAGCTTGGTGAATGATCATGAATGAATATGAGAAATTGAAAAACGCGATAGACGAAAGCAAAAGCATAGTATTTTTCGGAGGCGCGGGCGTTTCGACCGAGAGCGGTATCCCGGACTTCAGGAGTGTTGACGGTCTGTACAATCAGAAGTACAAGTTTCCTCCCGAAACGATTCTGAGCCATACGTTTTTTATGAGCAACACGAGGGACTTTTTTGACTTTTACCGGGAAAAAATGCTGCGCCTTGACGTAAAGCCGAATAAAGCGCATTACGCCCTCGCGAGGCTTGAGGCGGCGGGTAAGCTGAAGGGCGTGATAACACAGAATATCGACGGACTTCATCAGGCGGCGGGCTCGAAAAATGTCCTCGAACTGCACGGCTCGGTGCTGAGAAATTACTGCATGAGGTGCGGCAAATTTTACGGCGCGGAGTATATCGCGGAGAGCAGCGGCGTTCCCCTCTGTTCATGCGGCGGGACTGTAAAGCCCGACGTGGTTCTGTATGAGGAGGGACTGGACGACAAAACGCTGAGGAAATCTATCCGCCTTATCGAGGACTGCGATATGCTGATAATAGGAGGTACCTCTCTGAATGTTTATCCCGCGGCGGGACTTATACAATACTTTGACGGGAAGTACCTTGTATTGATAAATAAATCTGAAACGCCCGTGGACAGGAGCGCTGATATAGTCATTCATGACCCGATAGGCAAGGTGCTCGGAGAGGTTACAGAGTAAAACAGTAAAACGATAAAAAAGTGTGTAAGCCGCTTGAGCTTACACACTTTAATTATAGTTATTCAATAATAAAGCATATGCAGACCGCAATTCCACAGCCGCGCTTTTAAAATTTTGACAGTCTTTTAAAGCCGTGCTTGAATCGGAATCAGATTTTATCCCAAAAGCCTTCAAGAGTGGCGAAGTAATCCTCGGCGGTTTCGGCACGCCTGATCTGAACTACGGAGCCGTCCTCGCGCAGCAGCAGCTCGGCGGATTTAAGCTTGCCGTTGTAGTTGTAGCCCATGGAAAAGCCGTGAGCGCCCGCATCGTGGATAACGAGCAGGTCGCCTATATCTATTTTTGGGAGCATTCTGTCTATCGCGAACTTGTCATTGTTTTCGCAGAGAGAGCCCGTAATATCGTATATATTGTTGCGGGGCTCTTTTTCCTTGCCGAGAACAGTGATATGGTGATACGCGCCGTACATGGCGGGGCGCATGAGGTTTGCCGCGCAGGCGTCGACGCCGATATACTCCTTGTGAGTGTGCTTTTCGTGTATAACTCTCGTGACAAGATGACCGTACGGAGCAAGCATAAAGCGGCCAAGCTCCGTATATACGGCGACATCGCCCATTCCCGCGGGAACAAGTATCTCCTCGTATGCCCTGCGCACGCCCTCGCCGATAGTGATAATGTCGTTCGGATCCTTATCGGGTGAATACGGGATACCTATGCCGCCCGAAAGATTGACGAAAGCTATATGGACGCCCGTTTCCCGAGCAAGTTCAACGGCTGTCGTAAAGAGAATCCTCGCGAGCATCGGATAATACTCGTTTGTGACGGTATTGCTGGCGAGGAACGCGTGTATACCGAATTCCTCGGCGCCGAGCTTACCGAGCGTTTTAAACGCCTCCGTCATCTGAGGCCTTGTAAGGCCGTACTTGGCGTCGCCGGGGTTGTCCATTATCGTATTGGAGATAGAGAATGTTCCTCCGGGGTTATAGCGGCATGAGATCCTTTTAGGGATCTTCCCGCACGCCTCCTTTACAAAGTCTATATGCGTAATATCGTCAATATTTATTGTCGCGCCTATTTCGTCGGCGTATTTGAATTCGGCGGTCGGCGTGTCGTTCGAGCTGAACATTATATCCGGGCCGTCAAATCCGCAGCGCCTGCTCATCATAAGCTCCGTGAGAGAGGAACAGTCAGTGCCGCAGCCCTCCTCTTTCAGAATCTTGAGGATTGACGGGTTCGGCGTAGCCTTGACCGCGAAAAATTCCTTAAAGCCTTTGTTCCATGAAAACGCCTGATACAGTCTGCGGGCGTTTTCTCTTATTCCCCTTTCATCATATATATAAAAGGGAGTGGGATATTTTCCGGCGATCTCCTCCGCCTGTTTTTTTGTTATAAAAGGTATTTTTTCCATTTTAAATCCCTCAATTTTAATTAACAATTATTGAAGCCTTAAGCGGAAAATCCGACACAGTTTAATATATACCATCTGTACCCTGATTGTCAAGAAAATATAAACGACTGCCTTAAGACCGGGCAGCCGTTAGCATGGATTATAAATTTAAACCGTGATATGCGTTTAGTTAAAATTATGAGTTAGCTTCAATGTATTTTACAAGATCGCCGACTGTCTTAATATTCTCAATCTCATCATCGGGAACTTCGATCTCGAACTCGTCCTCAATAGACATGAGAAGGTCAACAACATCAAGAGAATCAGCGCCAAGATCCTCGGCAATAGTTGTTTCCGCCGTGATTTTTTCCTCCTCATAGTCAAACTGCTCTGCAAGTATGGCTTTTACCTTTTCGAGTACCATTTGAACTCCTCCTGTTTAAATTGTGATTCAAGAAATCGCGGTATTATAACCTTTATGGTGGACAAGCACAAAATATATGTGCTATAATGAAAAAGGAAAATACCGACTTAGAAAATCTTTCTTACACAAACAATATTATTAGTAAATCACCGCTTTGTCAATATGATTTTCGCAAATTTTTTTATTATTTCAATTTTATCTGTAATTTTTATGATTTTAAGTTAATTATTGATATTTTTTACTATAATTTAAAGGAGTTGCTTTTTATGAGTAATAGAAAATTCGCTGTCATAGGTCATCCGATAGGCCATACGATGTCCCCGTTTATACACAAGAGGCTTTTTGAGCTTTCCGATATGAGCGGCAGTTATGATATACTTGATATTTCGCCCGCAGAGCTTCCGAAAAAATATTCGGAGCTTAGATCTCTTGACGGGTATAATGTTACGATCCCGCACAAGCCGGCGATAATCCCTTTCCTTGATAAGCTTGATAAAAAAGCGCGGCTCTACGGCTCTGTCAACACGGTAAAAAACGGCGAGCTTTCCGAGGGTTTCACTACTGACCCCGACGGCTTCCTCACGGCTCTCAGGATCGCGGGAATCCCGCTCGGCAAAAACGTCGTCATACTCGGCAGCGGAGGCGTCGCGAGAACTTTCGCGTATGAAGCCTCTCTCGCGGGCTGCAATACCACTATCGCCGTTCGCCCCGAGGATCTTCCCGCGGCGGCGGCGCTCGCCGGCGAGATAAAGGTCAGCGTATACAAGGCTTATATAAGCACAAGCCTTATCAGCCGCCTGAGGGGTGACTTTGATTTGCTCATTAACGCGACGCCCCTCGGAATGTACCCTAATACCGACGCTATGGCCGCAACGCCTGAACTTCTCGCGAGGTGTGCCAATGTCTTTGACGCCGTGTACAACCCTCTCGAAACAAAGCTTATAAAGACGGCGCGCGCCAACGGGTCGAGAACCCTCGGAGGCATGTCAATGCTTGTATGGCAGGCTGTGAAGTCGCACGAGATATGGGATAATGTTACATACAATGACGAGGATATAGCACAGCTTGTCGAGGACAGCGCAAATGAAGCGGCCAAAAGATTTTAATATAAAGGAAATGATTTTATGAACGGTAATATAATTTTGTGCGGCTTTATGGGCAGCGGCAAAAGTACTGTAGGGGCGCTGCTATCCAAAAAGCTCGGAATGTCGTTTATCGACCTCGACTCATATATTGAGAAAAAGGAGGATATGACCGTATCTCAGATTTTTGAAGCATACGGCGAGCCGTACTTTCGTCAGAGTGAACGCGAGGCGGCAAGGGAGCTTTCCGAAAAGAACGGGCTGATAATAGCCGCCGGCGGAGGAACTCTCGTTGATAAGCAAAACGCCGATACATTCAAAAGGAACGGAAGGATTATTCTCCTTGATCTGCCTGTTGAGATTATTGCCGAAAGACTAAAGGGTGACAATACCCGTCCGCTGCTGCAGCGCGAGGACAAGGAAAAGGCCATGCGTGAGCTTTATAACAAGCGTATGCCGCTTTACAAGGAGGCTGCGGACATTATTGTTGACGCCGCCGCCGCGCCGCTTACCGTATGCGGCAGGATAATAAGCGAGCTTTAGCTCATGGTTCCGCCGCTCCGACGGAATACGTCAAGCCGTCCGCGCCGTCAGAATTGCTTTGCCGCTATGACGGTGTGTTAAGGTTACACTGAAATTACCGAAAGCGTTCAATGCGAACGCTTTTTCTGTTGTTGACAAATTTTTTGAAAAATGTTACTGTATTTTAAATAAATTATGTAACCGCGCCCCGTTTAGGCTGCGCGGTTCATGCCGCGCTTGATATATTAAATGGCGGGGAAGCCCTTTGTTGAAAACAAACTTCGGGAGTTGACGCTTGTGGAAAAATTCAGCCTGTTGTTTCCTGATGATAAAGAATATGATGAAAAGCAGCTCGACGAGGCGGCCTGCAACGATCTGTCGCTCGACTTCATTTGTGAGGCGCTGACAAAGGAGCCGGCGGAGAAAAACATAATCAAGCGCACTATGTCGAAAATCGTATCCGATGAAAACGTGATAAGGTACCGTATAGACATATTTGACGATCTCCTCCGTCACCCCGAAATGTGCGAGAGCTTAGAGGAACTTCTCGTAAACCTGAGCGACCTGTGGGAACTGAAGCGTATGCAGAAAGATACAGAGGTTTCCGCGATTTGGGGACTTATAAACCGCCTGAGGGAACTTAGCGACTACATAGAGTGCATAAGCAGAATGAAAGCCGCCATGGACGGTGCGGAGCTTAAATCCGACGGCTTAAAGGCTCTTTACGCCATGGTAAGCGAAATATACAGCGGGAGCGGCTTCCCGCAGCTTCGGCAGGATATTGACGAAACCTTTGAAAAGGCCAAAAGGCTGAAAAGCGTCACGATAGGCGTCAACTTTGACAGTCTGCTGCGCCCAAAGGAGGCGGGAGTAGTATCGCTGAATGATTTTGAATTTACCAAAACGGGGCTGCTGAAAAGTTTCATGCACTTCGCCGCGAATAAGGAGGAACTTCGTTCGGATACGGACGTCGGCAATCTGCGCAACTTCCATCCGAAAGCGAACGTCGGCAAAAGGACGTCCCTTACGGGTATGAACATTTCAAGTGTCGCTGAGCTGTCAGCGCTTAATATAGAGTCGTCGCTGACAGGGGCTGATCCTCTCTCCGCCGCGATGGAAACGTCGGTCACGGAAATATTAAAGAAAATAGTCAAGGATATACAGAGCGTCCTGAAAAAATATATTGACATAAGCGGATATTCCCTCACTAAGATTTCGCCGGAGCTTATCTTCTATATACGGTGGGCGTCGCTTATCCGTAAAATACAGGGGCTTTCCCTGCCCGTATGCAGACCTGAGGTTCTCCCTGCCGGTGAACGCGCGCTTAAATCCGAGGGCGCGTATAACCTGAAGCTCGCCATAAAAGCCGTAAACGGCGAGAAGCTCGAGATAATTACCAACCCGATAGACTTCGGCGACGAGCGCAGGATTTATATATTGACGGGTCCGAACCGGGGCGGAAAAACGACCTTTACTCAGGCTGTGGGACTTATGTTCCTTATGGCGCAGCACGGCATATTTGTGCCTGCGGAGAGATTCTCGTTCAGCCCGTGCGATAATATATTTACGCACTTTCCTGCCGACGAGAACGAGACGGTGGACCTCGGCAGACTCGGTGAGGAATCCGTCCGCCTTTCGGAAATAATGCACAGCGTTACTGACAGAAGCCTTGTGCTGATGAACGAAACGCTTGCCACGACGAATGTCGAGGAGGGCGTATATATCGCCAGGGATATTGTACACTTTATGTGCTTCGCGGGCGTCCGTTCGATTTATAATACGCATATGCACGACTTGGCGAGAAACCTTGAGGAGTTTAACGGCGATCCCGATATAAAGAGCCGTGCAGAAAGCATTGTGACGGGAATAGATAACGGCAGGCGTTCGTTCCGCGTTCAGATTCTGCCGCCGCAAAACGCAAGTTATGCGCGGGATATAGCCGAAAAGTACGGGATAACCTTTGAACAACTGAAGCAAAGCAGCATTAAGGGCGCGCAGGCATAAAGCCGGCGCGCCCGTTTTTTAAGCTGTTATTATGATTTTACCGGCGGAAGATCCCTTTAAACGGCAATAATAGGGTCGGTATTGCCGCAGAAAACGAATGCCCGCCGCTCAGACCGATCCGGCTATTCTCCGTTAAAGCTAATCATCGGCACCAAATGGCACGGGACGAATTTTTCAATCTCCGCCGCGACAGATTCCCGTTTGCTTTCGTCAACAGGTGTAAGGACGTCGATATTTACCCAGCTTACGTTTGGCGAATCGCTGATATTACATTCGATGCCCAATGAAGCCACGGCGTTTTTCAGACCGTCGGTTCCTATGTCTGTCGGCTTTACGGAAAGCCTTTTCAGCAGTCTTTCCCGCCTTTCGGCGATATTATTTCCGCCTGTATATAATGACGCCATAAGTTCGGGATTGGTCAGCCCCTCGTTCTCGGCTGTCTGAATAAACATTTCCCTCAGCATATTGTCAACCGCGTCATAAAGTTCTTGAAGCCCCGCGGCATATGCTCTCAGCTCCGCCTCCATAAGCCCGTCGGGCTGTATGCTGTATATAGTAAGAGGTGATAGCTTGTCCTTTATAGATTCATAGGCTGTCATATTCGCGCACCTCCTACGAAATGTTTACAGATAATGTTCCGAGGGTATACAGGGTGTTCGGAGCGCCCTCGGAATCATTTGTAACTGTGGTGTCAAAGCGGTAGTCCTCAACTCCCGAAACGTGATATATTGCCT
>CAYLOD010000070.1:0-9531 GCA_964385235.1 uncultured Clostridium sp. | reverse complement strand
TGAATGCGGAAAGCATAATTTCACAGATATACGCCAATTCAACCTTATGTTCAAGACATATCAGGGCGTTACCGAGGACAGCAGAAACGAGATATATCTCCGTCCCGAAACCGCTCAGGGTATTTTTGTCAACTTTGCGAATATTCAACGCACAAGCCGCAAAAAAGTTCCCTTCGGCGTCGCGCAGATCGGCAAGTCATTCAGAAATGAGATAACCCCCGGCAACTTTATTTTCCGCGTCCGTGAATTTGAACAGATGGAACTTGAATTTTTCTGTAAGCCCGGCACCGACCTTGAATGGTTTGACTATTGGAGGGGCTTCTGCCGCGACTGGCTCTATTCGCTTAATATTAAGGAGGAAAACCTGCGTCTGCGTGATCACTCGCCCGAGGAGCTTTGCTTCTATTCAAAGGCAACGACGGACTTTGAATATCTCTTCCCGTTTGGTTGGGGCGAACTTTGGGGTGTAGCCGACAGAACGGATTATGACCTCACGCAGCATCAAAACACCTCGGGCAAGAGCCTTGAATATTTTGACCCGACTGACAACTCACATTATATTCCGTATGTTATCGAACCGTCGCTCGGTGTAGAAAGGCTTTTCCTCGCTCTCATTACAGAAGCATACGATGAGGAAGTCATCGACGAAAAGGATACCCGCGTTGTGCTCCGGCTGCATCCGGCTCTTGCCCCGTTCAAGGCTGCGGTTCTGCCTCTCTCCAAAAAGCTCAATGAAAACGCTGAAAAAATATTTGAAACACTTCAAAAGCACTTTATGGTTGATTATGACGATACAGGCTCTATAGGAAAGCGTTATCGCCGTCAGGACGAAATCGGCACACCGTTCTGTATCACATATGATTTTGATTCTCTTGATGATAACTGCGTCACAGTGCGTGACAGGGATACCATGAGTCAGGAAAGAATCGCAGTTGACAAGCTGACAGAATATATTAACGAAAAAACAGCGTTTTAAGCTGAATCATGTATTAAATGTAAATATGAAGCGCCCTCCTCTGTCGGAAAACCAAGTCCGGCGGAGGAGGGCGTTTTGATACAGGCATAATTTTTCGCTGCGGCCTGAGCTTAGCCGGAATTACAATTCAAGCTCGCCGTAAAATTTTCTTAATGTTTCACAGGAATTTTTAAACTTTTCGACTTCCTCGTCGTTAAGATTCAGTTCAAGAATATCCTTTACACCATTTCTGTTTACTATCGTGGGAACGCCGATAGTAACGTCCTGTTCGCCGTATTCTCCGCAAAGCATTGACGAAACTGTGAGCACGCTGTTTTCATCCTGAAATATAGCCTTTGTAATGCGCGTAAGAGCCATACCGATACCGTAATATGTGGCTTTTTTCGCTTCGATTATTACCTGAGCGGAGGTACGAACCTCCTCTTGTATCGCGATAAGCTTGCTCATTGAGTATTCGCGATTTTGGTTAATTACATCTATTACGGATTTTGTCGCGACAAGGGCTTTAGACCATGGAACAAATTCACTGTCGCCATGTTCACCTATGACATATGCGTGAATATTTCTCGGGTTAATGCTAAAGTATTCACCGACGAGGAAACGGAGTCTTGCGGTATCGAGAGTCGTTCCGCTGCCTATAACCCTTGCCGCGGGAAAACCGGAAAGCTTTCTCGTTATATATGTCATTATGTCTACCGGATTTGTGGCAACAAGGAAAATACCGTGAAACCCGACAGCGACAACGGGCTCGATAATAGTCTTGAAAACAGCGGCGTTTCTGTTGAGCAGATCAAGACGCGACTCACCCGGCTTTTGAGCAACACCCGCGCATATGACTATGATATCCGCATCGCTGCAGTCGCTGTAATCTCCTGCGTAAATTTTCATCGTGGACGGGGCAAAAGCAAGACCGTGGTTTAAGTCCATGGCCTCCCCTATCGTTTTTTTCTTGTTAACGTCTATGAGAACCATCTCATCGCATACGCTCTGGTTAAGCATTGCATAAGCATAGCTCATTCCGACCATACCCGTTCCGACGATAACAACCTTTTTTCTGTCTGCCTTCAGCATATTTTTACCTCCTGTTTTTTTAATTAAGCGAGCAGAAGAAGTTCTCGTAAGCGTCGTCCCAACCGTCAATACTGTCAACACCGCCGCCGTTTACACTTCTCAGCTTGCTGTCGTTCATATCCTGACCGAGCGCGTACAGCCCGCCGATAGTTATATTATACCCAAGCATAAACGCAACATTACAAAATTCATCCATAGGATCATACGCTGTTCTAGTTTTAAGGAGTTTATCCCTTAATTCCTTATTGTGCCGGGCGTCCGACAATAGCCTGTCAAGTTCTATCTGAGTTTTATCCGTTTTTATTCACCTCGCTTTAAGCCGTGACTACGTTTTGCGGCGTACCGTTTAAAAATGATTTAAGGTTGTTGTAAACTATGCCGACAAGACGTTTTCTTGTTTCACAAGGCGCCCATGCTATATGGGGAGTTATTATCAGATTCGGCGCGCCCATAAGCGGACAGTCCTCACGCATGGGCTCGCTTGTCAGGGTGTCTACCGCCGCGCCTGCGAGATGACCGCTTCTTAACGCGTTTGAAAGTGCTTTTTCGTCTACAATGCCGCCTCGGGCGGTATTTATAAAGTATGAGCCGCGTTTCATTTTTGAAAACGCTCTCTCATCAAACATTTTCTCAGACTGCGGATTAAGCGGGCAGTGAAGGGAAACAATATCGCTTTGCGCAAGAAGCTCATCAAACGAAACAAATTTTTCAGTGCTGTCGTCCTTAATATTTCTTGTGCTGACGATTACATTCATAGAAAATGCTTTTGCGGCATTTGCAACCGCTTTTCCGATATTGCCGTATCCTATGATGCCCATCGTCTTTTCAGAAAGTTCAACAGTTTCATAAATAAACGGAGAAAAAATTTCGCTTCTGCACCAGCCGCCGCGCATTGTGAAGTCGTTATATTCCGCGACACGGTTAGTCATTTCAAAAAGAAGCGCGAATGTGTGCTGTACAACCGCGCTTGTGGAATAGCTGCCCGCGTTGCATACGGTTATCCCGTGAGCCCTCGTATATTCAATGTCAACATTGTTATACCCCGTTGCGAAAAGCCCTATGTATTTTAATTTTCGGGCGGCAGCCATATTTTCAGCGGTAAGAGGAGTTTTGTTGCATAGAACTATATCGGCGTCCTTAACAGCGTCAGCGACATTTTCGGGAGACGTAAGCGGAAGATAGGTAACGTTGCCGAATTCCTCAAAAGCGTCGAGTGATACATCTCCTGTTGTGACGGTCTTATAATCCATTATAACTATATTCAATAACATCAATCCCCTTATATGCTCAAAAAGCGGCGCCAAACGGCACCGCTTTGGCAAATATCTTATGCCGCAAATTAAACAGCGTGGATTTTTTCCTTTAAGTCAGCATTTTTTGAATCAATACCGTACTTTTTATTTCTGCGTTTCTTAAAAAAGTCGAGGGCGACTTTCGGGAACTGTGCATAGGAAAGAACGTCCTCTTCATGCTCAATCCATTCGGAAATTTCCTCTCTCAGACTGTCAAGTTCAGGCTTGAGAAGATCCGCAGGACGGCAGTCGATAACTTTCTCATCACCGATAATTTTTCTCCTGAAATCCTCATCAATAGGAACCGGAGTTGTTCCATACTTACCCGCGACAAGACCCTTAAACTGGTCGTTGCACATTTTGTACCGCTCACCCGTAATGACATTGAATACTGCCTGCGTACCGACGATCTGTGACGTCGGAGTGACGAGCGGCGGATAACCCGCATCTTTACGGACGCGAGGTACTTCCTCAAGAACCTCGTTAAGTTTATCGGCTTTGCCGGCCTGTTTGAGCTGTGAGAGAAGATTTGAAAGCATACCTCCGGGAACCTGATATATGAGCGCTTTGGCGTCCGTAGCAAGCATTGACGTATCAAGAAGTCCGTTGTCAATATACTTCTTTCTGAGTTTCATGAAGTAATCTCTGACTTCCGCAAGCGCCATAAGGTCAAGACCCGTGTCGTAATCGGTACCGCTTAGCGCCGCGACCATTGATTCAGTAGGCGCGTGCGACGTTCCGAGAGCGAACGGAGATATGGCTGTGTCTATTATATCCGCTCCCGCCTCAATGCCTTTCAACAGACACATTGAGGCAAGACCCGAAGTATAATGTATATGAAGCTGAATCGGCAAGTCAACAGCTTCCTTTATCGCCTTGACGAGGTCATATGTTTCGTATGGAGTGAGAAGCGCCGCCATATCCTTGATACCTATGGAATCAGCTCCCGCGTCGGCAATTCTCTTAGCGTATTCCACATAATATTCAAGTGTAAATACGGGACCTGTCGTATAGGAGATAGCTACCTGTGCGTGCGCACCCTCTTTCTTAGCCGCCTTGATAGCTACCTGAAGATTTTTTATATCATTGAGAGCATCAAAAATCCTGATGACATCGATACCGTTGGCTACCGAACGCTGTACGAAATATTCAAGTACGTCGTCCGCATAATGACGATATCCGAGCATATTCTGACCGCGAAAAAGCATTTGAAGCTTTGTATTGGGGAGTTTTTTACGGAGGATCCTCAGTCTTTCCCACGGATCCTCGTTTAAAAAGCGCAGACAGGCGTCAAATGTCGCTCCTCCCCAGCATTCTATAGAATGATAGCCGATTTTATCCATCTTATCAAGTATCGGAAGCATATCCTCGATTGGCATACGCGTAGCCATGAGCGACTGATGAGCGTCACGAAGCGCTGTTTCCGTAACAAGTATTTTTTTCTTAGCCATAGACATGACCTCCCGATTAACCGATTGTTACAAGCAGAGTGCCGGACTCTACAGCATCTCCCTTGTTTACGTTTACAGAGTTTACCGTGCCGTCGATAGGAGCTTTAATCTCGTTTTCCATCTTCATGGCTTCAAGAACTACAAGAACATCTCCTGCCTTTACGGTCTGTCCGGCGGTAACGGCAACAGAAACAATAGTACCGGGCATAGGCGAGCTGACAGGCTCACCGTCAGCCGGAGCGGAAGAAACGGGAGCGGGTGCGGCGGACGCGGCGGCAACCGCTTTTGGAGCGGGAGAAGAGGCGGGCGCGGAACCTCCAAGCTCCTCGACCTGAACATCATATGCAACACCGTTTACGGTGATCTTAAGATTTTTCATATTATTGACATCCTTTCTTAAACCGGGATAAAATAATCAAATAAACAGGTTATTGTGCTTTTTGGGAAGTCTTTGAACTCTCTTGCCGATAAGCATATCAAGAGCTGCCGCAGTCTTGGCTCTTGTCGCGGCGGGAGCTATAATATCCTCGACATAGCCCTCGGCAGCGGCGTCGAGCACAGAGCAGTTTTCCTTTTTAAATCTTTTGATTAGAGCGTCTCTGTCAGCTTGAGGATTTTTTGAGCCTTTCAGAGATTTGCCGAAATCGTCTCCCATCATAATTACAGCTTCTGCGGCAGGATTGAGCGGGGAAACGGAAGCGCCCGGATACGCAAATGTAATATCCGCGTTTGCGCCTGTACCCGCAAGCGCTACATAAAGCGCGCCGTACGCTTCGCCGGAAATGATAGTTATCTTTGGCGTTGTGGCTTCCGAGTAGGCGCTTGAGAGCCTTGCGGCAGACTTAACACAGCAGAATTTTTCCGCGTCAACAACCGTTATGACAGGAAGCGAGAACGCGTCGCAGAAGCGGACAAAGCGTGCCGCTTTTGTGCAATCGTCGCCTGCAAGTTCCTTATTCGCAGTTCCTATCATGCCCACAGTCACGCCCGTTATTGTCGCGAGAGCCGTAACAACGCCCTTTCCAAATTCAGAGGAAAGCTCTATGAAACTGCCCTCATCGGCGATAAGCTCCGGAATATTTCCGGCGGCTGTTTTATCTGTAACAGCCGCTTCGGGCTCGGCAAATTCAAAACCCGCGGCGGTTTCAATATTATTCGAGGGGAGCATTGACACAACATCACGGGCAAACGCGACAGCCTCTTCCTCATTCTCCGCGAGTATATGCGCTGTGCCGTTTTTCGCGGCGGATTCGGCGGTTACTCCTGTATTGACGTCAAGAGAAAGCTCCGCGCCCTTGGAAATAATAACAACGTCGCCGCAGGCAGCTATAAGAGCTTGAGTTCCGAGGCACGGACCCAGAACTACGGAAATCTGCGGAACTACTCCCGAAAGCGCTGACGACATCTTAAGAATGTCGCCGTAAGCCGTCAAAAGCCGCGCTCCCTCTGAGAGCCTGCCGCCGATAGAATCATAAAGTGTCACAATGGGAACGCCGGTCTTTAACGCAAGATCGTAAACTTTTTTGATTTTTGCGGCCTGAGCCTGTGACATTGCACCTCCGCTGAAATCGCTGTTCTGAGCAATAGCATAAACACCCGTGCCGTTAACATATCCATAACCCGCGACGGCCTCGGTATATCCGCTCTCGGATTTTGCAAAAGCGTCCACCTGAGTAAAGGCGGCATCGTCAAAAAACTTCTGCAAGCGTTTATAGCCTTTTGATGTTTCTATTTCACCTATTGCTTTTGAAAGAACATCATTTTTATTCACGATTCCCATCCCTTTTCCTCCATTCATTTGCAAAAAACAAATTCACACTTAACCATTATAGAATAAATTTGTTAAAATATCAAGTCGAAAAACTTAAAAAAGTCACATAAGCTTATTTATTATAGTTAATTAAATTGAAGCAGATATTGATGCTTTGTCTGCTTCAATGAACAATATATTTTGTTGAGCATAGCAGAAATGCCGAACCCGCGAATAGTCTGCGAAGGTTCGGTCTTTTAATTTTACTTTTACGGCAGTGAACGGTAACGGTTCTATATGTATTTTCATATCATATTTTTAGAAGGACAAACCCTGTTATAATCGCCGCATGATTTTATCCTGTTAATTAAAGGTGTTGAAAATATCTGTCGTTCAGGGAAAGCAATGTGCAATCAAAGCTTAGAAGTGCGGCGCTATTATTGAAAAGAAGTGAGATAATGAAAAAAGAATGTGAAAGCGATGAAAAGAACTGTAAAATAAAATGCCTGCTTATTTTAATACTGTTTATTCTTTTGATGCTCGGAATAGTAATCGGTAAAACGACTGCGGATAGAGAAAAAAATACCGAAAGCGTTTTGGAAAACAGCGCTCCAAGCGAAAATTACGGCGGAGTTGATATGATAATAGATTCAAATACAAATGATTATCAGTCGTCAAAAGAAAGTATTGATAAAGAGCAGGGCGTATCAATTTCAGGAAGAGGAGCTATTACTATTCCGGCTAATGAAAAAGAAATCTTGGTTGATTTTTATAACCCAAAGGAAAATTCAGGACTGTATTATCTCGCCTTTGAGCTTAGACTTTATAATAAAAGCGGGACGAAATTTGAAGTGCTGTACACCTCCGACCTTGTTGAACCGGGGCGGCATATTAACCATATAACGCTTACGCACGGGCTTGAAAAGGGTGTATATGATGCTGTAGTTCATGTACAGCCATATCGCATGAACGAGGAAAAGGCTCTCACAAACAACGCTGATATGAAAACAAAGCTTATAGTCGGGTAAAAACTTAGCATGATTTATTTTGGAGGAATTTGAATGAAAAAATTATTATCTGTTATTATGTCCGGCATGATCGTTACGGGTATGTCATTCGGTACACTTGCCGCGTCAGATTCTGTAATAACTCAGAGCTCACAGGAAAAAAGCGGAACGATCAATATAGGTTATGACCTGGGGGTAACATACACCGTTACTATCCCCGCAAGCGTAACCTTTACCGACACAGAAAAAACTGTCGAAAGATCTTTATTGGCAAGCGATGTATTTATAAACGAGGGAAACACCCTGAGTGTTAAGGTGTCAAGCCTTAATGATTTTAAGATGAAAAACGGTGACGGATACATCGACTATGATCTTAAGGTAAACCAAAATCCTGTTACGGATCAAAACGATTTTAATATACTGACTGTTAAAGCCGGCGATAATACAGGCTGGGCGATTCTGAACTTTGAAACAGATCTAAGAAAGGATAATGCCGTCTTTGCCGGGAACTACACAGATATGCTTACCTTTACGGTATCGGTTGTATAACCGGCGTTTCGCCATGTCACAGTGATTTCGACAGAAAATCGCACCGCATAATTATGAGGCTTATGTACCCATAATTATGCGGTGCGGTAACAGTTATTGATTTTTTGAGTCGGAGGACTCGTGATAATCCTTTTCGGTGTTTACCTGCCATACGGAGGATTTATCGGGGTTTCCCGATCTGATAAGCTCCGCCGCGCGTATAGAGGTAAGCATTGAGTGATCCATATTATTGTATCTGTGCTGACCGTTTCTGCCGACACAATACAGGTTTGAGATTTTGTTGAGATACTCTATAAGCTCGTTTATTTGAGAATATGTGTCAAAGTATGCCGGATATGCCTTTTTTACCCGCTCACGGTGCGAATCGAGAACATCGCCGCTTTCAATAATTCCCATCTTGACAAGTTCATCAACGGCAAATTTTATACACTCATCATCGCTTTTGTTCCAGAAATCATCGCCCTCATTGCAAAAATATTCAAGTCCGACCCAAACAGTATTCTCAACATCGGCGACCATATAAGGCGACCAGTTATTGAATATCTGTATCCTGCCAAGCTTTACATTCGTATCCTGTACATATATCCAGCAATCGGGGACGATATTCCCCATAGTTTTTATGTCGGTTTCATTTTTCAGAGACAGCTTGGGAAGCAGCAAACCTACAGTCACAAAATCGCGATAAGGCAGACCATTTGCGATTTTACTGATATTTTCGGGAATCTCCGCTCCGCGAATACCCGCAACCAAATCTTTCAGCGGCATTGATGAAATAAAAATATCACCGTCAATTTCGACCGTTTTCCCGTCTTTGGTCTGACATTTTACAGACTTAATTTTATCCTCCTCAAGGATAATCTCTTTAACCGACGTGTTCATCATGATTTTTCCGCCGGCGCGCTTTATCTCATCAGCCGCGGTTTCCCATAGCTGACCGGGACCGAACTTCGGATACCAGAATTGTTCTATAAGTGAAGTTTCGACATTTTTATTATTCTTTTTGTTTCCAAAGGCTTTTGAAAACATATCTTTCAGCAGGGTGCGGATTGACAGACCCTTAACACGCTGAGAACCCCAGTCCGCGGCAATCTCTCTGGGGTGTCTTCCCCACAGCTTTTCGGTGTAGCCCTCAAAAAACATAGAGTACAGCTTTTTGCCGAACCTGTTTATATAAAAATTTTCGAGTGAGTTTTCCTCTTTTTTTGCTATAGCAGCCTTCATATAGCTGCAACCCGCGGCAAATGTTGTAGCCAAGCCCATATTTTTAATTGTTTCGGGCTTCATGCTGATAGGATAATCAAAGAAATGTTTGTTATAATAAATTCTTGAAACTCTGTGGCGAACGAGCATGACTTTGTCGTTTTTTTCAGGATCAGGACCGCCGTCATAAACGGGACTTTCACGGTCAAGCACTATATCATCAAACGGCTTGGCG
>CAYLOD010000069.1:1858-9532 GCA_964385235.1 uncultured Clostridium sp. | reverse complement strand
CATCGTTTAAGCGTTCACCTTTTCTTGAGGCTGTCAGAACTTCTGTCCTTAACGGATTCAGTTCAACTGATTTTTCAAGATATATGAACGCCGCGTTCGGAGGCGATCTAAGCAACATTGATCTGAAAAGCGTCGGAAATATTTCATTTAATAATCTTCCGGTCATAGGACTTACTATGAATGGCGATTACTATTACACCGATTCACTTCATGTGATAGGCGAAAACCATACAGAATATCTGAAGGGATATGCGGGGAGCGTCTATTCCGATGAAGGCTGGGGGGATCTGACGGCGGAGCAGTCGCAGGAGATTTTTGATATTTTCGGTTCTGCCAGCCATGCACAGAATATTTACGGCGACTTCAAGACGAAATTCAGATATGGCACTGAGTCGCGCGATTATTTTGATATGAGTGTAAAGTATATCCGCGGCGACCCGAGAAGAGTGTATATACCATACGGGCTGTCCGGTATCAGCAACAAGAGCGAACTGAAATATATCGGCGACAGCTATATGGTTGCCACAAACTCCGATATGGGTATTGATAACTACAGCTATACAGCTTTTTCCGTTTTTGACGACAACGAAAATATAAGCCTGACCAAGCGTCTGAAGATATTATCTTTAAATTATGAGTCGGACGAACACAGGCATGATCTCCCTTACAAAACGTATACCGCCGAGGACGGCGAAACTTACAGCGGATACGGATACTTTGGTATAGACGACAACGGATATATATACTTTTCCAGCACTCAAGGGTACTTTGAGGGGATCGAAAAGTATGATCCGTCAAAGGATTACGGTGATTTGTTTAAAGTATACGACGAAACGGACGACGGCTCTGTATCGTATGATGAGGCGGCATACGGCAGGCTTTCCAAGTATCTCACAAACGCTCAGCTCGATTATATAGATACACTTAACAGGTATGACGGTTTTACAAAGAGAGCTTATACACAGGTTCCCGATAATATCAGTTACAAACTCGACGGATTTATAAGGGATAACGACATCAGAACCGATAATATGAATAATACAGTTTTTGGTGATTTGTTTGGAGAATACGACGAAACGGGCGACGGCTCTGTATCGTATGATGAGGCATACGACAGGCTTTCCAAGTATCTCACAAACGCTCAGCTCGATTATATAGATACACTTAACAGGTATGACGGTTTTACAAAGAGAGCTTATACACAGGTTCCCGATAATATCAGTTACAAGCTCGACGGATTTATAAGGGATAACGGCATCAGAACCGATAATATGAATAATACGATTTTTGATGTTATAAACGTGTTAAAAAATTCGGGAAACTATAAGTACACTCTTTCCCCCGGGAGAACTCCCGACGACAAAGATTTTGCGGAATACTTTCTGTTTGAGAACAAAAAGGGCTATTGCCGTCATTTTGCGACAGCGGCGACGCTGCTTCTGCGTGAAGCGGGAATACCCGCGAGATATGCCGAGGGTTATAAATTTGACAGCACGCGATTCACAAATACAAACTATATAGAGCTTCTCGACTCAAACGCTCACGCGTGGGTTGAGGTATATTATTCGGGAACGGGCTGGGTGCCGGTAGAGGTAACTCCGGGCGAAGGACAAAGCGGATTTATGAGCGAAACGGAAAGCGGTTCTGAGAGCAGCTATGAAGAAAGCAACTCCGGGAGCAACTCTGAAATCAGTGATGAAAGCAGCATGGAGAGCGGCACGGAAAGCTCCGGACAGCATACATCAGAAACTTCCTCAGAAGCTTCGGATATTACGGAAACGAACAACGGTTCAAATGTCGCGCCTATAGTTTATATAATGTCTGTTCCGGTTTGCTGTGCGGTGATATTTGGCGTACTTGCCCTGAACAGGTTCATTCGTGTGCGGAAACGCCGAAACAGCTTTACCGGCAGAAATGCAAACCGTTCGGCTCTCGCGATCTACGAATATATCGTCAGGCTCCTGCTGTACAGAACAACTTCAAGCGGCAGTAAATCGGACTACGAGAAGATAGAGGAGCTTGCCGAAAGCGAGAAAGTTTCACAATCGCGCAGGAAATGGTGCGCGTACTTCTGCAGTGATATTTATCCCATAGCGGAAAAAGCGAAATTCAGCGGGAGAGCCATCACTCAGGCCGAACTGAAAACACTTTCGGAAAGCGCCGATAAAATTCGTTCAGATATAATGTCAGAGCTGAACATATTCCGAAAATTCGCCGCAGTCTACTTCGACCTGATATAACCTTGAGCCTTAAAGCAAATTAATCCGAACAAAACGGGAACGGTATATCAACCGCTCCCGTTTAATTTATCCGTTGGCAAGACGCGATGCTGGGTGAGCTCGTCGGACGGCACTCAATCTATAGAAATTTCTTTTTGCTGATTAAGAACGCAACTATACTTATTATTAGGAGAACCGCGACGATAATAAGCGCGTATACAGAGTATGCCGCGTCCTCGGGCTGCTGCTCCTTTGGATTAAGCTCGTTGCCGGGCTTTTGCTCGGAATCCCGCAGACTGCTGTCCGACGTCTGCGGCGGCGCGTTTGAGCTGTTCGACGATGAGCTCTGATATGTTCCCGCAGGCATCAGGGTGACTGTTTCCGCCGACTCACTTGTTTTCTCTCCAACAGTTATGATAAAAGGATTCTCTTTTACACAGAGCCTGTTTGGAATTTTCGTAAGTTTGACTTTGTAATTACCGGCGGGAAGATTCGCATATATAACCTTTCCGTCTTTGTCCGATGCGAGGCTGCGCTTGTTTATCTCCGTCTCCACGCCTTTTACGGGATTCCCATCCTTGTCAACAAACTTTAGAGTTAAATCTCCATACACAACAGTGTCACAAAGCTTGATTTCGGAATAATTGTACGCATAGTCAACCGCCGCGAACGCGACTTTATTCTGCGAGATTTTAAGATCACCGTTGTTATAATTATCCGAAAGACGCTTCAGCGCGGACTTGAGCTTGGTTATGTCATAGGTGAATACGGTGCTTCCGTCTTCTGCAATATGATGCTCAACGAGTAATATCGTATCGCCGTAAACGGGAATATCCATGTCCTTCATAAGGTCAAACAGAGAGCTGCTGTACTCGTACTTTCCTGTTTTGCCGTTATAAACAGCCGCGAAAATATCAAAGCCCTGAACGGCATTGTTGTCGCTCCCCGTTATCTCAAGATAAGTTTTTTCATCATTATAGTAAGTCTTGTACGATGTTTTGTTCGGCTTCTTATTATCGACCGTGAATGAAAACGTCCTTGACTGCTCATGCCGAACATTCGGCAGCTCCTCAGTTTCCCCGCTTATAGTCAAGGTATACTTTCCGTTAGAAAGAGATGTCAGCCCTGTATTTATCGAGGTTATTTCATCGCCGTACGTGAATTTTTCGATATTGCACGGTTCCGTTTCAAGGATAACCGTACCGCTTTCATTTTTGACGGTACATTTAAAGTTTTTAATATTTCTTGTCGCGATACTTCTCAAATATAACGATATGTCGGAACCGGTTTTTTTCCCTGTTACCGCAGAGAGCATTTTAGAATTAAACGACATATTTTTTTCGTCATATTCACTGAGATATTTGTTATATCCGAGAATGACGCCGTTCATGTTCTCGCTGTTGTTCTCCGCTATATAAATATAGCTCGAAACACCTGTCACGGGCTTGTCCTCATCATATATAAAGCTGTCAAACGCCGGCTGACTGTTATAATCCCCGATAAAACCTAAAACCGGAGCGGTGACTGTCTCGCCTTCATTCCCGGCGGCGAAAACATATCCGTCAAGATATATTCCGTTTTTGTACTTTGAAAGCCTGTCGGATACAAAAAACGGGGAAAGCTTGACCCTGAACGATATACTTACCGTTTCTGAAGCTTTAACCGTTACCTTGTCAACCGCTTTATCATCTATCTTGAACTCCACAAGATAGTCCGCTGCCGGTATCTCCGTGTGCGATTCCCTGCCATCGCTGTCTAAGTCATTTGTCATAATGAGGGCGGATAGCGACAGGGTTATATCTCTGTCGGAGATATTTGTTATTTCAAAGGATGATGAATACTCACCGTCGGGACTGCTCCCAAGCTCCAGCTTCGGCAAGCTTTTTTTTACGCTGATAAACGCGCCGGCCGCAAGCGCTCTTTCCACGTCAACAAGTCCCGCGCCCTGAACACGCACATTCTCGCAAACGCCGTTGTCTGTTATAATGTCTGCGGTATTCATTATAAGGCTGTATATTAAAGTATTCTTTTGAGCGGGAGTGTACTTCGAGAAGCGCTCGTCATTATTTATATACTGCTTTAAAACAGCGGTTTTTCCCGCGGCTAACGCGGACGAGAACGACGAACCCTCAGCGCTGCCATAGCTGTTATTAAGGATAGAGGAGTAGTTCGGCGCCGCTTCGGCTATTTCGGGGCATATTGTCAATGAGCCGCTCGCGCCGAACGACGCCGTATCGGAAATTTTCCCCGAATTTTTGTTATATGTTTCAAGTACATATTCGGAGGAACATGTAAGCTTACCCGTTTTATCGAGCGATGACAGCTTCACGTCCTTTGCAAGCGCGCACGGAATATCACATTTTTCAAGCGATTCCGCTTTACTTCCGAATATCACAGCGGCGACAGCGCCGTTTTTGGCAGCGGATTTTATTTGTTCATATACATAGGGGCTGTTATCAAGTAATATAACCTTTCCGTTAAGGTAACTTTCGATTTTATCCGCCTTATCAAGTACGATATAGTCATAGCTGCCGTCAGCCATATTATGAAAAGAATAGTCGTAAGCCCCTTCGGAATTTTCAGGCGATGAGTACAGTATTCTTTTCCCTCCGCAGATAAAATAGCTGCTGTATGATTTAGGGTATTCCGCCTCGGAAACGGCGAGCACTCCGTCAAGCGAAGCAAAGGGAGATACAGTGCCGTCATCTATGAAACCGGGATCAGCTTCGTTATCCTCGTTAAAGGAACTTTTCCCAAAGTTGCCCGCAGGCATAACGACTGCCGTGCCGCTTTTAAAAATGCGTTCAAACATTCCTTCGTAGCTTTTTAAAATATCATTGTCATGACAATTATTACTGCCATAGCTGATATTGATAACGTCGGCGCCAAGCTTTACTGAATCCTCAAGAGCAAAGAGTATCACCGAGGTGTCGGTAGTTTCAGATATATCGGAGCTGCACTTCATTAACAGAAGCTGGCTGTCATACGCGTTGTTTAACGGGATATTATCGTGATTACCCGCGATTATTCCCGCGTTCATAGTCCCGTGTGAGCTTATATCCGTTGAGGCATTGTTATCATTGTCATAATAATCATACGAAAACAAAACCTTTTGATTGTTATATAAATCTGTCTGCGAAAAGTCGCCCCTTACACACTGAGTAAGCGACGCAAGCATATTCATAAATTGATCCTGACTGTACTTTTCATTTTCGGGGTTTATGGATAGGGCGTCATGGTCGGTATCAAAGCCCGTGTCCAAAACAGCCGTAACAGTACCCGCACCCGTGAATTGTACTTTCGCCGTTTCATCAGAGGAATCGCTGATTTCTTCGTCAGTCACAGACGTTTTTTCCTCAGACGCGAGCGGCTCGAGAGTTACGGCGGTGTAAGCGCTTTTGACAGATTTCAGCTTTTTTATCTCCGAGAGCTTTTCATACGGGCACGAAAACGAAACCGCATTCATAACCACAGCGACGGCTGCGGCGTCGGAAGCCGCATCATTGCCGATCACTCCCGAAAGCTCAGATATGAAGTCATCCTGCTCCTTCTGTATCTCTTTGAGAGCGGTACGTGCTTCATCCGTTTGCAGGAAAGCGGGTATATCCGCTGCGGAGCTTTTCAGAAATTCCTCTGACAGGCTCGCCTGTGTAAGCTCCGCAGTTACCTTTACGGTTTCAGAACTGTCATACGGTGCGAATTTGTCCTTGTCCTTAAAGACTATTTCGTGGGATAATCCGGCATTGTTTTTTTCTTCTATTGTCAGTTCTGACTTATATATAGTTTTATCGTCCTCCTGCTCACTGACTACACTGGTAAGAGGGAGGATAAAGACCGTTGTAAGCAGCAGCACGAGTGCCGCCGCTAATGTCAGCTTCTTTTTCAAGCAAATCAAACCCCTTTGGGCAAAGTCATTCAAGCTCGTCTTTACCAAACCGACAAAATCTTAAAGCAAATTGAGGACTGCGGCGCGGGAACACACCCCCGACGAAACCCTGTATAAAATGTTATTTTATACAATTATAGCACATAATATTTAAAATGTACACTTTTAAAATCGCCGCACAGCAATCTGATTTGAGTAAATTTTAAAAGTAAATTCCACAGCGAAATTTACTTTGGAATTTAGTGCGGGGAAAAATTTGTGGTAGAATTTGGTCTGGGAAATTTTAAGGGAAAAATTAAACGTATCGGCGTAAAGCGTTACACTCATTGGGAATCCACAAATAAAACCAATTAAATTATATGGATAAAAAGTTTAAACGGCTGGTGATTAAAATGATTTTTGAGAACGGAAGTCCTGCACGTCAAATGCTTTTGGGGAATATTTTGTTTATCGGGTGCAGTGCATTTTACTTGCTATGGTGGATTTTAGCATTCAAACCCACAGACGCCGTCAAGGGCTTTAGATCCGGCTGGCTGCTTATCCCCGCATTTCTTTTTGGCCTTGCCGCATTGGTTCTGATAATCCGAGGTGCTGACGGAGCGGATACGGCACGTTCATTTTTTTCCGGCGGAACTGTCCTTTTGTTCGGTGTGATTTCATACTTCTTACTGCTTATAGTAACGTGGTTTGTATTTCATCGGCAGGTGACGACCGAGCTGTTTCTGATTGTTGGCTGGACCGCATTGGCCTTTTTAGAAAGTAATGCCATTTATGGCTTGGAAATTATTAACAGGGGCGGGGCGGTTGTACTTTTTGCGGCGGCTGTCTCAGTTGCGGTGCTGAGTATGATCTGTTATGTGTTGTACTATGGTCTTGACAAACGGGCAGGATATGCAGACGGTATGATCCCGATTATTTTAGCTGCGGTCTACATGGTAGTGCTGATAGTTCTAATCGCACATACTTTAAGTTAAAATCCATATTGTATAAACCGTATCATAGAAAAAGCTTGTGTAGGATAAGGACGTACTTTTTTATACGATCGGCTAAACAGAACTTATTTAGGCTATCTAAATAATTAAATAGCTGAAGGCTGAGATTCAATAAAAGATCCAACGGTATACATAAGCAGTGGTCATATTTCCGGCCGCAAGATTGCTGCTGAATAACTGCTGAAATATGTCTCCTGCCTCGCCGTGGCGTTTGCCGGGAACATTCGCCGCACCAAGGACAAATGCCGGGAAAACCTTTTGAACTCATCTGCCGGCAGGAACATATCCTCCGGGACGTGTTCGTCATACTGAAATCCAACGGCTACAGCAAGTTTAACACAACGTGCATAGAAATATCTTAGAAACATGACAAAAGCGGGCTTGCCGGCGCAGCGCCGCTAAACACCCGCAAAGAGAAAGAGCAAAAATCGGAAACAGAGTCTAAAGGCTCTCTCGTATAAATAAACAACTTAACCCGGATATGCCGCAGCCGTAAATTTTGCCGGTTTGCACAGGGTTTCCACAATGAATTTAAAAAGCAAACAGGATGGTACATACGACAATACCCGGTATCTTC
>CAYLOD010000069.1:0-1848 GCA_964385235.1 uncultured Clostridium sp. | reverse complement strand
GTACTTGTATTCCGTATTTTGCGGTCGTATAATTAAATTGGCCCAAAAAAAAACGACCGGTATTACTTAGGAGGTATCCACAATGTCTAAAGCAGAAAAAGTGAGTGAGTTTCTGGACAAGGCGCAGGTATTCTATTTTCTTACTGATGACGGGAGCAGACCCAAAGGCAGACCGTTCGGCTTTCATCTGTTAGAGGATAACAAGATCTATTTCTGCACCGGAACATTCAAGAATGTTTTCCGTCAGCTTACCGCAAACCCGATGGTTGAGGTGCTTGCCATGGCCGGCGAGGAATTTATGCGCTATGACGGCAAAGCAAAAGTTGTAAATGACGAAGCGCTTCTCGCAAAGGTAAGGGAGGCAATGCCCGATATTATGGCAATATATGACAGCAACGGATGGGAAATGGGTCTGTTTTATCTTGAGGACGGTCATGTTGAAATCAGGGGAATGATGGACTTGAAAGAAGAATTTGACGTATAAAAAGGCTGCATTTGCATTTTCATTTTTTCTCTTAACCCAACTGTTGGAAAAATCTAAAAACATTAACTATAAAAATACAAGGCAAGGAAACGATTCCTTGCCTTGTTATAAACTATGGTGGGAGAGGGTGGATTCGAACCACCGAAGCCGAAACAACAGATTTACAGTCTGCCCCATTTGACCGCTCTGGAACTCTCCCATATGTAAGGGCTGTTTTATAAACAGCCCGCTTTTCTGTCTGGAGCTGGTGGACGGATTCGAACCCCCGACCTGCTGATTACAAATCAGCTGCTCTACCAGCTGAGCTACACCAGCGCTTTTCCGACGCTCATACATAATATCATATTGCATTCTTTTTGTCAACACATTTACAAAAAATATTTTTTAAGTAAATTCCACCGGGGAATTTACAATGAAATTCAGTATGTAAAAAATTTACGGCAGAATTAAGTCTGAGAAATTTAATAAGGAGGACTCAGACTATGAGAACCGATAAAAAGAAAGACAAAAACAAGCACATGACTCTTGACAATCGGATTAAAATTCAATAATGTCTGAATAAAAAGTTCCGTTTTTTGCATTCTTTTCTTATTCTTTATTGCACCTTTTTCTCACAGTAAACTCTACATCTGTCCTATTGTGGAATTTACCTTGAGAATTTACGAAAATATTTTTTGTCTGTACAGTGCGGATTTTACGGTATTAACGGCATAAACAGGCGTCAGCCGAGAAAACTATATAACGTCGCTCCAATCAAAATCACGCAGTCTGCCGTGCTCAAGCAGTTCGGGAAAATCCCACTGTCTTAACACCTCATAGACGCCGATCGCAACGGAATTTGAGAGGTTGAGGCTTCTCGCTTCGTTTATCATCGGTATACGGACTGTAGTTCGGGGATTTTCATGCAGGAGCCATTCGGGCAGTCCCTTTGTTTCCTTGCCGAAAATAATATAGCACCCGTCGGGGTATGATATATCCGTATATTTTTGCGCGGCCTTGGTTGAAAAGTAGAAATATTTTCCACCATTTGTACGCTTAAAGAATTCGTCCAGATTTTTGTAGTATGTTATATCTAAAAAATGCCAGTAATCAAGACCCGCGCGTTTCAGCTTTTTGTCATCAATCTTAAAGCCCATCGGCTCGACAAGGTGAAGTCTTGCCCCTGTCGCGGCACAAGTCCTCGCTACGTTTCCTGTGTTTTGAGGTATTTCGGGTTCAACCATAACTATATTAAGTTCTGCCATAATTATCTTCCTCCGATCGAGTATCCCGACACGCAAGACGCGGCGGGGGCGCCCCGCAGGCAGGACGCGGCGGGGTGCCCCCGCAGGCAGGACGCGTAATCGCTCACTGCGTTCGCTCGA
>CAYLOD010000068.1:4848-9601 GCA_964385235.1 uncultured Clostridium sp. | reverse complement strand
GCGCACTTGCTATTATCCGAAAAAAGGTATATAATATATTCCATACGAATTTTCTGAACAAAAATTCGCAAAACGTACAGCACATACTTTATAAGCGGAAGGGATTTATTATGACGAAAATTGATATTTTTTCCGGCTTTCTCGGCGCGGGGAAAACAACACTTATCAAAAAGCTTATCGAGGAAAGCTTTAAGGGCGAAAAACTCGTTCTCATCGAAAATGAATTCGGTGAGATAGGGATAGACGGCGGCTTCCTCAAGGAGGCGGGAATACAGATAAACGAGATGAACTCGGGCTGCATCTGCTGTTCACTTGTGGGCGACTTTGAAAAGGCTCTCGGCATGGTTCTCAAGGAATACTCTCCCGACAGGATCATCATTGAACCTTCGGGCGTAGGCAAACTGTCCGACGTTATCAAGGCTGTTCAGAGCGTTGTCACCGATGATGTCCGTCTTAACGGTTTTGTCACGGTAGCCGACGCGACTAAATGCAAGATGTATATTAAAAACTTCGGTGAGTTTTATATTAACCAGCTCGAATACGCAAGCGCGATCATACTCAGCAGGACACAAAGCATCTCGCAGGAGAAGCTCGAAGCATCGCTTGCCCTTATTCGTGAGCATAACGGCAAAGCGAGAATCGTAACAACACCGTGGAACGAGATTTCGGGCGACAGCATTCTCTCTGCTATCGAGGGGGACAATTCTTTCACAGAGGAACTTCTCAAGGAAGCCGAGGTCTGCCCCGAGCGCGGACACCATCACGACGACGGCGAGGAGTGCCATCATGAACATGAACATGAACATGAACATGAACATGAGCATGAGCATGAGCATGAACATGAGCATGAACACGAGCATGAACATGAACATGAGCACGAGCATGAACATGAGCACCACCATCACCACCACGCCGACGAAGTATTCACAAGCTGGGGTAAAGAAACCGCAAGGCACTTCACAAAGGACGAGATTTCCGAAATTCTCACAGCGCTCAACGACACAGAAAAATACGGCGTTATTCTCCGCGCCAAGGGTATTTTGCCATCGGATAACGGAGAATGGATACACTTTGACTTCGTTCCTGAGGAGTCAAACGTCAGAACAGGTTCTGCCGACTATACGGGACGTCTGTGCGTCATAGGCTCAAAGCTGAACGAGAGCGCGCTCGAGGAACTCTTTAACTGCTGATCGACTATTCCGAAAGGATATGATTAAATGACAATACCCGTTTATCTCTTTATGGGATTTCTTGAGGGAGGCAAGACTCGCTTCATACAGGAAACCATGTCTGACAGGCGCTTTCATGACGGGGATAAAACGCTCATTCTTGTCTGCGAGGAGGGAGTCGAGGAACTTGACCCGTCTGAATTTTGCGGCGGAAATGTTGACATTGAAGCAATAGAAAACGAGTCCGAGCTTAACGCGAAGTATCTCGAGGATCTTCGAAGAAAGTACCGCGCGGAACGTGTTCTGGTCGAGTACAACGGAATGTGGCTGTTGCAGTCGCTCTACTCCGCGCTGCCGAAGAACTGGCAGATATATCAGACGATGTTGATGCTTGACGCGACAACTTTTGACGTGTATAACGCAAATATGCGTCAGCTCATGATAGATAAGCTGTCCGCCGCGGAGATGATCGCGGTAAATCGCTGCGACAGCGGTGTTGACAAGAAAAAGTTTCACGACGCTGTCCGCGCTCTCAACAGACGCGCAAGCATAGTCTTTGAGTATAAGGACGGTTCCGTCGAGCCGGACGACATAAAGGACGAACTGCCTTTTGACCTGAAAGCCTCTATCGTCGAGATAAAGGACGAGGACTTCGGGATCTTATATCTTGACGCTATGGACGATCCCGAAAAATATGACGGCAAAACTGTAATGTATACGGGACTTGTCGCGAGGTCCCCCAAACTGCCGAAAAACAGCTTTATAGCGGGGCGCTTCTGTATGACGTGCTGCGCCAACGACATAAACTATATAGGCTTTTTATGCAGCAGCGAAAACGACGTCAGGCTGAAAAACAAGGGCTGGTATAAGATAACCGCTAAGGTGAGTGTGGAAAACAATCCCGTCTACCGCGGCGCGGGTCCCGTACTGAATATTCTGTCGGTTGTTCCGGCTCAAAAGCCGGAGGACGAGATCGTATACTTTGTATAGGTTATCCCGCCGCCATAAATCTGTAACACAAGGGGCATTAAACATGATATGTGACGATATTCCTCTTTTGCTGTGGTTTCAATGCGGAAACCCTTTCTCTGAGAGCGACGGCTCGTTCCGCTACAGCATCTCCCCGCAGAAAAATGACGAGGAAGAAAACTTTCTTTTGCTTGAAATATGGAGAGGAAAGCTATGCAGAGAAAAAAGCGAGATACTTTACAGTGAGGAATTTCCCATGAGCGACGAGGGCATCAAAAGCGCGGTAGAGGTCGTCAAAAGAGAAAAATCGAATATATAAAACAGTTGAAAACGCCTTGCTTTTATATGACAAGGCGTTTTATCGGTTTTATTCGGATAAATATTTTTGCCGCAAAAATTTAAGCTTTGCCGAAAAACCTGCTAAAGGCTTCAGGGACTTGTCTTTTTCGACAATATAAAGTATAATAACATTATAATGAGTATTTATGCGAATATTTAACGCAGCTCATAAGCCGAAGAAACGGAGGTAATCATTATGAAGCGTTTTGCGGCGATTTTAACATCACTCGTTATTGCGTCGAGTATGCTGTCCTTTACGGTTCATGCCGAACCCGACAGCGTGACCGGATATGACCCCTATGTGGAGGAAAACATAAAATACGACTCAAACGGTAATCCGTATATTGAGGACGAATACGGCAACGTAACGTATTACACCCTGAATGACTACGGTTACTTTGTGCCGGCAGAAACAGCATACAGCGAGGAACCGAGTGCGGAACCAAGCGCAGAACCGAGCGAGGAGCCGAGCAGGGAACCGAGCGAGGAGCCGAGTGAGGAGCCAAGCAGGGAACCGAGTGAGGAACCGAGCAAGGAACCGAGCGAGGAACCGAGCGAGGAACCGAGCGAGAAACCGAGTGAGGAGCCAAGCAGGGAACCGGGCAGCAAACCCGAAGAATCCTCTAAAAAGCCCGCCACATCATCGAGTGATAAAAATTCGGAAATCCCCCTTATAAACTACAGACTTACGCAGCTTAAAATGAACATAGCGTTGCCAAACGACGTCTATGCTATACTCAGAAGCGGTGAGCAGAGCGAAAAGGCGCTCAAGATATTCAATATGACAGAAAAAGAAGCTGTCGAGTCATTAAGAAAATCAAATATGTACATCAAGGCGTCGCCCGAGGATTTTTCCTATGACATTACCGTCACTATGACAGAGGACGACGACAGCAAAACCATCAACAACTTCACCGAGCTTGACGACAAGGATTTGATCGACATAACAAAATCCTTGACCGCGCAGGATGAATACACCTCCTGTACTCAGAAAAAGTACGGCGACGCTCTTTACCTGAGCCTTAACTATCATTCGACCGACGATGACAAAAACGAAATAGCGGGCATTCAGAACTATACTATTATAAACGGGCAGAAAATCACCGTAACTCTCCAGACGCGCGGCAAGGAGCTTACCGCCGATCAGACAGCTATACTTGAGGCAGTTATGAAGAGCGTGTCGTTCACCGAAATAAATCTCCCTGCAGAAAAGGACGACAACTCAAAGGAGATAAGCAACCTGAAAATAATTACCGTAGTGACCGCCTTAGCTTGCGTAGCTCTCTTTGTTGTCTTAATAACTGTACTTTCAAGACGCTCAAGGAAAAACAAGCTTCTCACCGAGGGGGCGGACGAAAAACCTTCAGATTCCGAAAAAAGCAAGTCTGATATGCCGTCGGATGACGTCCCGCGAAAATCCTCCGCATATACGGATGAGGACTTTGAGCTTTTTGAAACACAGCCCTTGATAGAAAAGGCAGAGATATACAACTCAAAGAGCACAAATAATCGAAATTCCTCGGGAGCTGCTTCCTCGACAGCGCCTAAATATACCCCGCCGGGTTCGGTCAAAATTATGACTGCGGACGTCACCGCGCCTGTAACCATGACCCCTGAGGAGGCGGGCATACATCTGACGACCGAAACTATTACAGTACCCGACGAAATCACCGTCCCCGACCATACACCGCTTGATAAAGCGGAGGATAATAAAGCGTCTAATAAAAAGGCTGCGGACATTGAGAAATCCGAGGAGCCGTCCGCCGCAAATGACGCGGAAGAGCCGCTTGAGGATCAGCCCATAGACGGACAGCTTACCTTTGGACATGATGAGGTCAAAGCCGCGGATAACGCACCGACAGATGAAAAGCCGCTTGAAAGTGATAACGTTGTTCACGAAACAAAAGAAAATTCACTGAAATCGTTTTTAGGCAAGATAAAACGCGCAGTGATTCCTGAAATTGACGAGGACGCCTTTGAATCGGAAACAGATGTTTCCGAGGAAAATCCGCCGGAAAGCAAGTCTGAAAAGCCGAAGCCGGTTGCTGAAAAATCATTGGGTAAAAAACCTAAGTCAAAAGCCGGTTCTGCCGTTCCAGTCATACCAAAGGGTGTAACTCCTCCGGAGGATTCAACGCCAAGGACCGCCGCTGAAAAATCATCGGATAAAAAGCCCGAGTCAAAAGCCGGTTCTGCCGTTCCAGTCATACCAAAGGGTGTTACTCCTCCGGAGGATTCAACGCCAAGGACCGCCGCTGAAAAATCATCGGATAAAA
>CAYLOD010000068.1:0-4748 GCA_964385235.1 uncultured Clostridium sp. | reverse complement strand
AGCCCGTTTCAAGATACGAAAAACTTTTCGGAAATACATCTAAACCGGAATCCGAGGAAGGTACAGCCCCGGCAAAACAGGTTCCTTCAAACGCCGATAACACAGGATCACGCTTTGAAAAACTGTTCGGGGTAAAAAACGGCGCCGCTAAAGCCGCGAAAAATGAATCGTTTGAGGATATTTATTCCACCTCCGACGCCGCCGCCAAATCCAAAGACGCAAGCGCCGAAAACGAGCAGCCCGACGAGGGTATCGTCTTTGAGAAGCCGATTCAGGGCGGAGATCAGGACATTCACGACAGAAAGCCCGGAAACTCTATCCCAAAGCTGAACGACGCACCGACAGATGAATCCGCTCCCGAAAGAAAGCCTGAAAAGGAGGAGAGTCAGTCGCGCTTTGAGAAGCTGTTCGGCAAGAATGCCCCGGAAAGCATTTCACAAAGTCAGTCACAGGCGCAGCGTTCCTCTGAAGCGGCAAAGAAAAAGCCGTCCATAGGTGATGAAACCTCTAAAAAGCTCTACACCGACAAAAGCGGCAAAAAGAAAAATCACCGCAAAAAATAATAATGATCCGCAAGTAAACTAACGAAAGGTTGATTTATGATTATGGATAAATTTATTATTAAAAATGCTCATATCATTGACCCTTCGCAATCGCTTAACGAGGTATGCGATATTCTTGTTGAGAACGGTATTGTCGCGGAAATCGGCAGGGATATATCGTGCGAATGTGATATTCTCGACGGCACGGGACTTTACGCTGCGCCGGGCTTTGTCGATATGCACGTTCATCTTCGCGACCCGGGATTTACAGACAAGGAGGATATTATCACAGGCTGTAAAAGCGCCGCAGCGGGCGGCGTGACAAGCCTGCTCGCCATGCCGAATACAAATCCCGCGGTCGATTCACCCGAAACCGTGCGCTATATCCTCAATAAGGCAAAAAACGCCGACGCCCGTGTCTATGTCGTCGGCGCGATAACAAAAGGTCTTAAAAGCGAGGAAATAACAGATATTGCCGCTCTTAAAGAGGCTGGCGTCATAGCCCTTTCGGACGACGGCAGACCCGTTGTAAACACAAGGATCATGGCTGAGGCTATGCGGAGAGCTGACGAGTTCGGACTTACGGTGACGGCGCACTGCGAGGATCTGTTCCTTGCCGACGGCGGAAAAATCAACGAGGGCAAAGTATCAAAGCTCCTCGGAGTCAAGGGTATTCCCTCTGCGGCGGAGGATATAGGAACAGCGAGAGAAATAGCCCTGTCTGAAGTCTACAATGTCCCGGTGCATATCTGCCATGTAAGCACCGCCGCCTCTGTAGCTATGATACGTAATGCAAAGGCGCGGGGAGTTCACGTTACCGCCGAAACCTGCCCGCACTACTTTACTTTTACGGAAAATGAACTTCTGAAGCGCGACGCTGACTTCAGAATGAACCCGCCGCTCAGAACAGAGAATGACAGGCAGGCGATAATAAGCGGACTTCTTGACGGTTCTATTGACGCCATAGCCACGGATCACGCGCCGCATACTCCACAGGAAAAGTCCGATTTCGTAAAAGCCCCGAACGGCAGTATAGGTATGGAAACGTCCTTTTCCGCCTCATATACCGCTCTTGTGAAAACGGGGATAATGACGCTTGACAGGCTCATAAGGCTTATGTCAACAGCCCCCGCGGAGATACTCGGAATTAAAGGCGGCACGCTTTCCACAGGTTCTCCCGCCGATATTGTGCTTTTTGATATAACGGAAGAATGGACGGTTGACGAAAACAAACTGCACGGAAAATCAAGGAATACTCCGTTTAAGGGAAAAACGCTTAAATCACGCGTAAAATACACCATTTGCAACGGCAAAACAGTGTATAAGGACGACAGATAACGGCGCTCTATACATTTCTTTCAAAATAAAGCTTACGGAGGCTATCACGATGTCATTCGACCGACTGATCGACGGAATAATAAAAACGCAAAATCCCACTGTCGCGGGACTTGATCCGAAGCTCGAATACATTCCCGGATATATGAAGGAGGAGGCATACTCAAAATACGGTAAGGGCCTTGAGGGCGCAGCGGCGGCTCTGTTCAGCTTTAACAGGGAGCTTATAGACGCTCTCTGCGATATAGTACCCGCTGTAAAGCCTCAGGCGGCATATTACGAGATGTATGGCTGGCAGGGGGTACGCGCGCTTTGCAATACAATAGAATATGCAAAGCAAAAGGGTATGTTTGTCATTACCGACGGCAAGCGCAACGACATAGGCACAACTATGGAGGCATATGCCAAGGCGCACCTCGGTATGACCGATGTTGATGGTGAACAGGCCGAAGCGTTCGGCGCGGACGCACTCACAGTAAACGGCTATCTCGGCACCGACGGCATAGCTCCGCTCCTCAATATCTGCGCGGAAAGAGATAAGGGCATATTCGTTCTTGTCAAGACCTCGAACCCTTCCTCGGGCGAGCTCCAGGATCAGGAGCTTGCGGGCGGCGAAACGGTTTATCACGCTATGGGTAATATGTGCGAGGAATGGGGAAAGAATCTTATAGGAAAATACGGCTACTCGGCTGTCGGCTCTGTCGCGGGCGCGACATATCCCGAACAGCTCGGTGAGTTGAGAGCGGCTCTCACACACACTTTCTTCCTCGTTCCGGGATACGGCGCGCAGGGAGGCGGCGCAAGTGACGTCGCGCCCGCGTTTGACAAAAACGGCTTAGGCGCGATCATAAATTCGTCAAGGGGGATTATGTGCGCATACAGGAAAGAGGGCTGTAACGAAAAGGACTTTGCGGCGGCGGCGCGGCGCGAAGCGCTCAGAATGAGAGATGAAATCGTTTCCTATATCGGAGAAATCAAGGCTTAAACCGGATCTTAAATATAATAAAAAATCCCGACGGAGCAGTTCACAGCCGTCGGGATTTTTTCTTCCAAGTAAGAATAAATATTTAAAATAACGATGTAGAGAGATACCTTTCACCCGTATCGGGGAGCAGCACCACTATATTTTTCCCTTTGTTTTCGGGACGTTTTGCGAGAACGGTGGCGGCATGAACAGCCGCGCCCGACGATATGCCGACAAGAAGCCCGTCGCTTTTGGCTACTGCCCGCGCTCCCTCAAAGGCGTCCTCGTTCGCGACCTGTATTATCTCATCAACTATATCGAGGTTCATGATGCTCGGAACAAAGCCCGCGCCGATACCCTGTATTTTATGCGGGCCGGGCTTGCCGCCGGACAAAACAGGCGAGCTTTCAGGCTCTACCGCCACGATCTTGATGTCGGGATTTTTAGCTTTCAGCACCTCTCCGTTGCCCGTGACAGTTCCGCCTGTGCCTACACCCGCTACGAATATATCAACCTTTCCGTCTGTATCAGCCCATATCTCCTCGGCGGTGGTTTTGCGGTGTATCTCGGGATTAGCCGCGTTCTCAAACTGCTGTGGAATGACGGCGTTTCCGTACTCCTCCGCGAGAGCGTCCGCTTTTGCGATAGCGCCCTTCATTCCCTCCGCGCCCGGAGTGAGGACGACCTCCGCGCCGAGAGCGGCAACTATCTTTCTCCTTTCAACACTCATAGTGTCGGGCATAGTTAGAATGAGGCGAAGCCCCTTAGACGCCGCGACAAAGGCAAGCCCGATGCCGGTATTCCCGCTTGTAGGCTCGATGATAACTGTATCCTTATTTATCTTTCCGTCAGCGATACCCTGCTCTATCATTGCATAGGCAACTCTGTCCTTGACGCTGCCAAGTGGATTAAAGTATTCCAGCTTTGCGATGAGCTTTGCCTCAAGTCCGTTTTTCTCCTCATAGTTTGTCAGCTCAAGGAGCGGTGTGTTTCCTATCAGGTCTGTAAGCTTATGAGCTATTTTTGCCATAATAATATTATCTCCTTTCAATTACGGGCAACGCCCTGCGGGGTGCCCCCGCAGGCAAGACGCTTCGCCTATATATTATATCTTTTTAGTATGTTTTGCCGTGTTTACATTATATTATGCTTTAACGTGTCTGTCAAGAATTATTATAAAAATCGCATTTTACGTTAAGCGGTCATAAATAGTTTATTTATTTTTTATCATCGCCGCCTGAGGAAACGCCGTTGTGCTTTATCGAGAGAAGAGCGAGGCTTGGTTGATTTTTTTATGTTTCATAAGACTTTTTTTATCAGTCATTGTCACGCCCTCTGAAACTCTGTATTTCCTTTCAATAAGAGGCTTACCCGTCATTCGACACGGCCGCTGTCCAACAGGCAGGACATTTTGCCTTATTGACTTATTTTACATTATACATAAAAAAGGGGGTGTATAGCCTTTTTTGTATCTTGGGGAAAAAGGTTATGTCATAAGGAAAAATATTGGACACATACTCACCTTTTTTATTAAAATAATAATCAAGTGAAAGGCAGTCCCCGGCCGTCGGGTAACTCGTTTCCCGTATCAGATGTGGAAATAAATTGCGGAAACAGGATGAAAAAAGACCGCCCTGCCGAAAAAGCAGGAACGGTCTTAATTATTTCAATTAAGCTGTTAAGCTATGGATTTAAAGATTAGTCCTTAGCGGATGCTTTCTTTGTCATAACAATAGCTGCGCCAAGAGAAGCAGCAACTACAGCGATGAGAATCCAAGCCGCAGATGAGTCACCTGTCTGAACAGGCGTTGTGTCGGAAGTTGTGGTGTCTGTGCTCTCAGCGGGAGCTGTATCTGTGCTCTCAGCGGGAGCTGTATCTGTGCTCTCAGCGGGAGCTGTATCTGTGC
>CAYLOD010000067.1:0-9864 GCA_964385235.1 uncultured Clostridium sp. | reverse complement strand
CGACGGCAGAATCATACATAAAACATTATAGAGAATGTTGCTTTTTTGATTAAAAATTTATGCGGTTGCTGCTTAATTGTGTGGAAGTCGCCAAAATGAAAAAAATTATATTGACAATTTCCGCCGTTGGGTATATACTGTTTCACGTAAACAGCAATGGCGCTGTAGAACGATAAAGTTCTACGGCGCTTTTTTATTTCGGTAAAATAATTTAAAAAGGATAGGTGTTATCAATGTCCAACGTACCCGAATTATTTGGAAGTATGGTGTTTAACGATACGACTATGAAAGAAAGATTGCCCAAGGATATTTATAAGGCTCTTAAAAAGACTATCGACGAGGGCACATCTCTTGATTTGAGTGTCGCGAACGCTGTCGCCAACGCGATGAAGGACTGGGCGGTCGAGCACGGCGCGACACATTTTACTCACTGGTTCCAGCCTATGACAGGCATCACAGCCGAAAAGCACGACAGCTTTATTTCACCTGTAGGCGACAGGGTTATAATGGAGTTTTCGGGCAAGGAGCTTATCAAGGGCGAGCCCGACGCTTCGAGCTTCCCTTCGGGCGGTATCCGCGCTACGTTTGAGGCGAGAGGATATACAGCTTGGGATCCGACATCATATGCTTTTATTAAGGACGGCTCTCTCTGCATTCCGACAGCGTTCTGCTCATATACGGGAGAGGTTCTCGATAAAAAGACACCGCTGCTCCGTTCTATGGAGTGCATCAATGTACAGGCGCTGAGGATTCTAAGACTGTTCGGCAATACAAATGCAAAGAAAGTTATAACAACAGTCGGTCCCGAACAGGAATATTTTCTTATTGACAAAAAAGTCTATGACCAGCGCAAGGATCTGATATACTGCGGAAGGACACTTTTCGGTTCGAGGGCGCCTAAGGGTCAGGAGCTTGAGGATCATTACTTCGGAGTTATCAAGCCCCGCGTTTCCGCCTATATGAAAGATCTCGACGAGGAACTTTGGAAACTCGGCATACTTGCCAAGACAAAGCATAACGAGGTCGCTCCCGCACAGCATGAGCTTGCGCCTATTTTCACATCGACCAACATAGCTACTGACCACAACCAGCTTACGATGGAGATTATGAAGAAAGTCGCGGAGCGTCACGGCCTTGTATGTCTGCTCCATGAAAAGCCCTTTGCGGGCGTCAACGGAAGCGGCAAGCACAACAACTGGTCCATGTCCACCGACCTCGGCGAGAATCTGCTCGATCCGGGCAAAAAGCCTTACGAAAACAAACAGTTCCTGCTGTTCCTTGCGGCGGTTATCAAGGGCGTTGACGAGTATCAGGACCTTCTGAGGATTTCGGTCGCGAGCGCGGGCAATGATCACCGCTTGGGCGCTAATGAAGCTCCTCCGGCCATCATTTCCATGTTCCTCGGAGATGAGCTGACAGCTATCCTTGACTCTATCGAGGCGGGCACCGAGTACCACGCTGAGGCAAGAAAGCTTATGGATACTAAGGTTTCCGTTCTCCCGAATTTCTATAAGGACACAACAGACCGCAACAGGACATCGCCTTTCGCTTTTACAGGCAATAAGTTCGAGTTCAGAATGACGGGTTCACAGGAAAATATCGGATGCCCGAATGAGATGCTCAACACCATCGTGGCGGAAGAGCTTGAGCAGTTTGCCGATGTTCTTGAAAAGGCTGATGATTTCGACGCGGCTGTCATGGAGATTATCAGGAAAACATATTCGGAACATAAGAGAATTATATTCAACGGCGACAACTATTCCGAGGAATGGGTTGCGGAGGCTGAAAGGAGAGGCCTTTACAATCTCAGATCTATGCCGGAAGCGCTTCCGCATTATATATCGGAAAAGAACATAAAGCTCTTTGAGAAGCACGGCATCTTCACGGAGGCTGAGGTTCGGGCAAGATATGAGATACAGCTTGAAAATTACTCCAAGATACTTAATATAGAGGCTCTTACAACTCTCGATATGGCGAAGAAAGACATTGTTCCCGCAGTTGTAAAATACTTAAAACTGCTTGCGGATTCCGCAAATGCGGTCAAGTCTGTAGGCGATGACATTAGCGTATGCGCGGAAACTGAACTTATCAAAAAGCTGTCCGCACTTCTTGACGATTTCAGTAAGAAAATAGATGTTCTTGACAAAGCGGTAGTAGCGGCTAAGGATTATGCCGACGTTCAGGAAACCGCGAGCTACTACAGAAATACTGTATTTGTGGCTATGCAGGAGCTTAGAGTCGTTGGCGACGAAATGGAGTCCATTATGGCTGCCGAGTATTGGCCGTATCCGTCATACGGAAAGATGCTCTTCA
Organism: uncultured Clostridium sp.; assembly: GCA_964385235.1. Classification (GTDB taxonomy): domain Bacteria; phylum Bacillota; class Clostridia; order Oscillospirales; family Acutalibacteraceae; genus Pseudoruminococcus. The sequence goes on along the minus strand of CAYLOD010000067.1, from coordinate 7,551 downwards.
GCGTTTGATACTCTGCATAAATTCTAATAATTCAATAATAAATGCGGTAACTGTTACCGCATTTATTATTCGATAATCGGTATTCACCGTCATTATACGGGTCACACAGGCGACGGCAGGATCTTCATATATGACGCCGGGGGGACGTAATTAAGGTAAGAACAGGCAAAACAGACTGCGACGCCTTGCGGGACGTTAAATAATTGACATTGACGAGGTTTCAAAAGGGAATAAGGGATTTAAATAATTTGCGGCAGGCCTTCTCTTGTATCATAAGGTACAGGGGAAGGCTTTTGCGTGAGCTGCTTTTTAAAATGTCTCTTAAGGCGGAAGCTCGCGGGGCTTTGTTAATAAACAGTATACACGACCTGTTTGAAGCGATATACGGATTTTTGTATTTTTAATATGCTTTCGGAAGATAATATATTACGGAAATACTGAATAAACAGTTGTCTGACAGGCTTTTTGCCACATTTTATCCGGCCGGAAAATTCTATGCCTTATTCATAGTATTTCCCCGACAAATGTTTTGTAAAAGAGGTAAAAAAATGGATCTGTTAAATGTCGCGCTCGCAAGCATAGGTTCGATCATTACGCTGTTTCTCCTGACAAAGCTTATCGGAAACCGCCAGATGTCGGAGCTGAATATGTTTGACTATATAAACGGGATAACAATAGGGTCGATAGCCGCGGAAATGGCGACCTCGCTTGAAAGCGATTTCCTCAAGCCGCTGCTCGCTATGACAATTTACGCGGTTATAACGTTTTTTATTTCTATCCTGACAAATAAAAGCTTACGCCTCAGACGAATACTAAACGGAAAAACACTGATACTTTATAAAAATAATAAGCTGTATTACAAAAACTTTAAAAAAGCGAGAATTGATATAAACGAATTTCTCTCTCAGCTCAGGGTAAACGGATATTTTAACCTTAACGACGTGGAGAGCGTTTTTCTCGAAGAAAACGGAAAAATATCCATACTGCCGAAGTCTGAGGCAAGACCGATTATACCAAAGGACGTAGCGATTTTCCCCGAAAAGGAAGAGCCGCTCATCACCCTTATCCTTGACGGAAAGGTTTTGAGCGGCAATCTGAAATATTCGGGAAAAGACATAACATGGCTCAAAAAGCAGTTAAAGGAACAGGGAATAGACAAAATTTCCGACGTCTTTCTCGCTGTTTGCGACAGCGGAAATAAGCTGACAGGATATATAAAGATAAACGAAAAGCCCGATAGGGATATGTTTTGCTGATACTATCCGAAAATCGCGTTAATCGCCATACAAAGGAGCATTCCCAAAATCGTCGGAAGCGCGAACGCCAGAGCGGTCCACTTGAAGCTTTTTGTTTCCTTGTATATTGTAATGCAGGTCGTCGAACAGGGAAAGTGCATGAGTGAAAACATCATTGTACAGAGAGCTGTCACCCATGTCCAACCGTTTTGAACAAACAGCGTATGAAGCGAAGATAGGCTTTCATAATCGACGAGAGTACCCGACGCGGTGTAGATCATGATTATAATCGGGACTACTATTTCGTTCGCGGGGAAGCCGAGGATAAACGCAAGCAGAATTACTCCGTCAAGTCCCATGAGCGAACCGAGGGGATCGAGGAAGCCGGAGATTATGTTGCAGAGTGACTGCCCGCCGATAGTTATATTAGACAGCAGCCATATGACTATCCCGGCGGGAGCGGCAACGGATACAGCCCTCAAAAGAACGGACACCGTTCTGTCGCACAGCGAGCGGACAATAGTTTTGCAGATCTGCGGCTTCCGGTACGGGGGAAGTTCCAGCGTAAAGGAGGAGGGCAGCCCTTTAAGTATCGTCACAGAGAGCAGTTTTGACACCGCCAGTGTCATTATTACGCCGAAAACTATCACACCGAGCAGCATTACCGACGAAACAAGAGATTGAAAAGCGAGTGCAACGCCTGTGGTAAAAAACATTGATATGATAGCTATCAGCGTCGGAAATCTGCCGTTGCAGGGAACGAAATTATTCGTTACCGTCGCTATGATTCGTTCGCGGGGCGATTCGATAATGCGGCAGCCTGTAACTCCGCAGGCATTACAGCCGAAGCCCATAAGCATTGTCAGAGATTGTTTCCCGCTCGTACCTGCCTTTGCAAAAAAGCTGTCCATATTAAAGGCGACTCTCGGCAGATAGCCGAAATCCTCGAGCAGCGTGAAAAGCGGAAAGAATATTGCCATAGGAGGCAGCATCACGGCTACGACCCATGATAGTGTTTTGAACATACCGTCGACGAGCAGACCTGTGAGAAACGGCGGAGAATGTATAAGGTCAAAAAAACCGTAGAGCCATTCCTGAACCTGTGCAAAGGCATACGACAGCAGTTCCGAGGGATAATTCGCGCCTATTATCGTAATGTAAAATATTACTCCGAAAAGAAGCAGCATTATAGGTATTCCCGTGAGCTTTGATGTGAGGAGCTTGTCGATTTTTCGGTCGCGCCTGCTGTAACAGCAGGCGCGGACACATATGCAGTGCGCATAGATATTTCGCGCCTTGGCGACAATTCCCTCGACAATAATATCCCTTATTCCGTCCTGACGCAGCCCGCTTTTGCGTAGTGATTCGCGGGCGGCTTCTACCGAATTTTTTATTTCTTCGTTTTCGGCAATATCGCAGCCCATAAAATCCTCAATAGACTTTGAGAGCTTTTTGTCTGAATCTATAAGTCTTAGGGCAATAAACCGTGTTGAAATACCCTTGAACATTTTTTTGTCATGCTTTTCATTTAAAACACATAGCGACTTTTCTACTTCGGAGATACAGTCCTCCAGTTTGTCGTCATATACGATTTTTGTCCCAAAAGTTCGCCTCGCTCCTGTCACGACGTCATACACAGCGTCTTTCAACTCGGACAGCCCCTTTCCCGAGCGCGCGCTTGTGCCTACTACGGGTATGCCAAGCTCAAGCGAAAGCTCGTCAAGGTCTATCTTGATACCCTTTTTTTCAGCCTCATCGAGAAGATTTACGCAGGCGACGGCATTTTTATTTACCTCGAGAATTTGCAGAGCGAGGTTCAGATTTCTCTCAAGGCAGGTGGCGTCTAATACAACTACCGTGCAGTCGGGATTTCCGAAACAGATAAATTCCCGCGCCGCCTCCTCATCGGGTGAGGACGCCATCAGCGAATATGTTCCCGGTATATCGACAAGCGTGAAGTTTCTGTCCCTATGCGAAAATGTACCGCTCGCGTTGGCTACTGTTTTTCCCGCCCAGTTTCCTGTGTGCTGTTTCATGCCTGTGAGCGCGTTAAATACGGTGCTTTTTCCCACATTCGGATTGCCCGCGAGAGCGACAACTATGCTTTCATCGGCTTTTTTGTTGTTCATACATATGTACCCCCGTGTATATTTAAAAATATGAGTGTCGGTATGCGGACTGTCTGAATTATTGACTGAACCGCATACCGATCGGTTTAAGGATTTTTGTTTATAATAATACATCTCGCATCCTCGGGACGGAGAGCAATTACCGCGCCGCTGACATAATACGCAGTCAGCCTGCCTGTCGGGCTTTTCATAAGCGATTCCACATATGTTCCTCGTACAAGACCGAGGTCCAGCATTCTGCGCCGCAGATTCCCCTTTGATAGCAATTCGTGAACAATGCCGCTCTTTCCGACCGCAAGAGTATCAAGCGAGAGAAGGTTGCTGTCCATTTTGACCAAGCCTTTCTGTTTTTTCTCTCAGCTTCTCATTATCATGGTATGAGCATTATCACGATTTGTGAGAGAACATTTCACAGCGGACGCTCGCGGACGGGTAATCACGGTCTTTCCCGCCGCCATTCGGGGACGTATCGCCTGAGTTATATTATAAAAGAAAAAGCTCTTATAAAAGATAACTGTATAAAACGCAGAATTTTTCCCAAGAATATTGACAAGCTATATAATTTGGGGTTTAATAGTATTTGTAAAATTGTGGGCATTGTCCGTGCAGTGCTTAAAGTTCATATTTTGGAGATGAAGCCGCGCGGATATTCCTATAATTTCCCATATATGTGGAAATTCGCGTTTGAAAGGGCTGGTATTTGTGATATATGTATTTTTGGCTGATGGCTTTGAGGAGATAGAGGCGCTTACGCCTGTCGATATTTTAAAGCGCGGCGGACTTGATGTTATTACGGTCGGCGTTACGGGCAGAGATGTTACAAGCTCACACAATATCCTTGTAACCGCCGATATTATGGAGGAGGAGATAGACGGCTTTGACGGCGTTGAGGCGATAGTTCTCCCCGGCGGTATGCCCGGAACGACAAACCTCGAACAGTCCGATGTCGTTAAAAATGCCATTGAATACTGCATAGAAAATGACAAGCCTGTCGGCGCGATATGCGCGGCGCCGTCTATACTCGGTCATATGGGACTTCTTGAGGGCAGACACGCCACCTCGTTCCCGTCGGTCCAAAAGGAGCTTCGCGGAGCGATATGCGATAATGAATTTGTCGTCAAGGACGGGAAGCTCATAACCGCGAGGGGAATGGGAGTGTCAACGGAATTTGCCCTTGAGCTTCTTGCAGAGCTAAAGGACGATAACACCGCGAAAAGCGTAAAGGATTCCATACAATGCCGATAAACGATATAAGGGAGTACAAAGCGTCTCTCCGAAAAAAGGTCAGGGAAAAACGCGGGTCAATGTCCCCGCAAACAAAGGCAGAGCTTGACAAAGGAATCCTTGACAATATTACAAGGTTAAGACAGTATAAGCAGAATAAGACTGTTTTGACATATGTTTCAACGAGTATAGAGGTGGATACTATCGCTCTTATTGAGCGCGCTTTCAGGGACAACAAGCGCGTCGCCGTTCCGCGATGTGTGGAAAACAGCAGAGAGATGGAGTTCTACTACATAACTTCTCTCGATGAGCTGGAGCCGCGAACTTTTGGCGTGCTTGAGCCGGTAAAGGAGAAGTGCGAGCTTCTCACGGACTGCACTGCCGGACTTTGCATTGTTCCGGGACTTGCGTTTGACTTTCAGGGCTATCGTCTTGGCTACGGCAAGGGCTATTACGACAGGTTCCTCGGCCGCTTTTCGGGGGACACCGTCGGGATATGCTACAGCTCATGCGTAGTATGGAAGCTTCCTCACAGCTACTATGACAGAAACGCAAAGCTTCTTGTCACGGAAAAATACATAAGGCGAACTGACAAGAATACGGAGGTATCTAAGAATGAACGACGATATGAACGAAAAACGCAGGGAAAAAGTAGAGAATTTTAAGCTTCATATCAGCGATGATGACTATCCCGCCGGGGAAAGTTATGACGACCCTGCGCCGACGGAATCAACGGAACATAGCGCCGGTGATCCGCAGGAGCCTTTATCGCGTCGGGATAAGATAGAAAACTTTAAGCTCCATATTGAGGAAACGGACTCCGCCGACGGTGAGTATGACGGCACAACGGACGGTTATGGCGATTCGGTCTACGGGCACGAAAGCGATATGTACAACCTGAACTCATCAAGCATACTTCAAAATATTGATCAGAGCATGATTATAGCCGACGATGATTTTGAACTGCACAGCGGTGAAAGCATTCAAAGCTACAGCGCAAACGCTATAGCCAAGGGCATGACGCCCGAGGAAAAGGCAGAGTACAAAAGAGCAAAAAAGGCCGATAAGCTCAGGCTGAAAAGGAAATCACGCAAAAACAGAATATTCTTCAGAGTTGTCTGGCTTATAATGGTTGTGCTGATATCCGCTATACTCGGCGGCTATATGGCTGTAGGAGTTAACGATATGCTTGCCGCCGACAGAAAAGAGGATAAGGAGGTAACTATCGAGATCCCCGAAAACGCTTCTCTTAATTATGTTACCGATTTGCTTGTAAGCAATGATATTATTAAAAACGACAGTTTCTTTAAGCTCTACGCGACAATGACAAAGTCAACGAGCGGCTTTGTCAAGGGGTCGTATCAGATAAAAACAAACCTTGATTATCAGGCGATTATATCGTATCTCCAAACCAATACAAACAGAACCGACGTCGTTGAGGTACAGTTCATAGAGGGTCTTAATGTAAGGGAATACGCGGAGCTTCTCGAGAAGAGCGAAGTCTGCTCGTCTGCGGAATTTCTCAATGCCTGCAACAGCGATGAATTTGACGAGGAGTTTCCTTTCCTCGGTGAAATAAAGAACAAGTCGGGCAGATACTATAAGTTAGAGGGTTATCTCTTCCCGGATATGTATTATTTCTATAAAGATGAGGACGTCGATTCCGTAATCAGAAAGATGCTCAACAACTACGAGAAAAAGCTCTATCATACCAAGTCGAGAGTAGAGGGTTTTGACAAGCGCGTTACGCTTGAGGAAAGGGCAAAGGCGGCGGAAATGACCGTTGACGAAGTTCTGACGCTTGCGTCCATTATACAGGCGGAGGCGGCTGACGTTGACGATATGTACATGGTATCGAGCGTACTTCACAATCGTCTGTCAACTGTTGACAACGACGGCGCCAGCCCGTATGGAGATATGGGACTTATGAAGCTCCAGCTTGACTCTACCGTTTACTATCCTTACAAGAGTAAGTCACAGATCCCAATAGCGGAGAGGAAGAGCTTCAAGAGCAAATACGATACATACGAGATAGAGGGTCTGACGCCCGGACCTATCTGCAACCCCGGCTCCGACGCTATAGACGCCGTGCTTTCACCCGAGGAAAGTGATTACTATTACTTCTGTCATAAAGCGGCGACTGCCGACGAGCCCGCGCAGTCCTACTACGCGAGGACTAACGAGGAGCATGAGGAAAATCTCGCGCTCGCGGGTCTGACGCTGAGAAACTAATAAATTTGACGCCGGCAAGTCCAAGGTATGTGTTGTCAGCACCTTGCGGCTTGCGCGGCGTTTTTAAAATCACTTCACCGGCAAGACCATTACTGAAAACGGAGAAATTATAATGGATAAAGTTGAGCTGCTTTCACCCGCAGGCGATTTTGAATGTTTTGAAAGCGCGTTGAGCTTTGGCGCGGACGCTGTTTACCTCGCGGGCGAGGAATACGGAATGAGAACCGCCGCCGCTAATTTTGGCTTTGATGAATTGAAACGCGCTGTAGAAAAGGCACACGCGCGGAACGTACCTGTATATATGACTTGCAACACCACACCGAGAAATAAGGATATTGATATGCTGCCGGATTTTCTTGTAAAGGCCGCTGACTGCGGGATCGACGCGCTGATAATCGCCGACATCGGAGTGATGAGCCTTGCTCAAAAATATGCCCCGAATACAGATATACATATGTCCACGCAGACGGGCATCGTGAATTATCAAACGGCACGAAGTCTATATGACATGGGCGCCAAGAGAGTGGTGCTCGCAAGGGAGCTTTCTCTCGAGGAAATTGCCGGAATACGCGCAAAGGTTCCGAGGGAGCTTGAGCTTGAGGTGTTTGTTCACGGTTCTATGTGCGTGTCATTTTCGGGGAGATGCTTAATATCAAGTTATATGACGGGGCGTGACGCGAACAGAGGCGACTGTGCGCAGCCCTGCCGCTGGAAGTATCATCTCTATGAGC
>CAYLOD010000066.1:9400-9870 GCA_964385235.1 uncultured Clostridium sp. | reverse complement strand
CCTCTGGTATGTTTCCGCGCCGAGCATATCAAAGAGCGCGTCGTACAGCGGGCGCAGGTACGGGTCAATCTTGCTTTGCAGATCGCCGGGCAGGAATCCGAGCTTTTCGCCCGCCTCGACAGCGGGGCGCGTAAGGATTATCCTGTTGACTTCGTGTGCGCGGAACGATGTGACCGCCATAGCCACCGCGAGATATGTCTTGCCCGTGCCGGCGGGACCTACTCCGATCGTGACAGTGTTGTTTTTTATGGCGGCGCAGTAGCTTTTCTGTCCGTGGGTTTTCGGCTTTACGGGCTTTCCTTTAGAAGTTATGCAGATGCAATCGCCGGAAAGGCTTTCAATTTCGCTGCCGCTGCCCTCGTTTACGAGCGACATACAGTAACGGACGTTTTGGTCGCTGAGCGCCTCGCCGTGGTTAATAAGGTTAAGCAGACTGTTAATGACGCTCACGGCTTTAGACACATTTTCGA
>CAYLOD010000066.1:0-9390 GCA_964385235.1 uncultured Clostridium sp. | reverse complement strand
TCGCGGTGACTGTGACGAGATACTCGTTCTGAATAAGTTTGATATTCTCGTCAAACGCCCCGAAAAGCGCTACCGCTTGTTCCATTCTGTCGATATTTATCGTCTGCTCAAACATTCAACCACCCTGTCACAAAGTATGATTTTCAACAATCTTAAAAAAATATATATTTAAAATAGTTTTTATACATATTATAGCACTAAAAATAGCAAAAGTCACTATATTTTTAATTTTTTATAAAAAAATATTCTGTAATTTTTTTAGAATGTTGACAAAGCACGTTCAGCGTTGTATAATTGTCAAAGTGTAAAGATAAAATACTTTACAGGAACGTTTCACGAGGTGAGCATTATGGCGAAAAATCTTGAGGTTTCATATCTTCTTGATTTTTATGGCGATATGCTGACACAAAAGCAGAGAAACGCCGCCGAGCTTTACTACAACGACGATCTTTCACTTGCGGAGATCGCACAGGCGGTCGATATTTCACGTCAGGGTGTGCGGGACACGATAAAGCACGCGGAGCAGACGCTCTTTGAGCTTGAGGAAAAGCTCGGTCTTGCGAAACGCTTTTCCGATATGAAGCGTGAGATTTCGGAGATCATCGGCGCGGCGAAAATGATAAACAGGCACATTGTAAATATCCCGTGTGCGGAGGAAATAAGCAAATATACCGATATTATAATCAGGACCGCCGAAAAGCTTTCGGCGGAATGAAAGGAAGGTGACGCGGGTTGGCGTTTGAAGGACTGTCGGAAAAGCTCGGTTCAGTGTTTAAAAAGCTGAGAAACAAGGGAAAGCTGACCGAAAAGGATGTTCAGGAAGCGATGCGTGAGGTTCGTCTGGCGCTTCTTGAGGCGGACGTTAACTATAAGGTCGCTAAGGATTTTACAAATAAGGTCACGGAGCGCGCCGTAGGCGCGGACGTTATGGAGAGCCTTACTCCCGCGCAGATGGTTGTCAAGATTGTCAACGAGGAGCTGACGCAGCTGATGGGCGGCGAGCATGAGAGGCTGAAGACGGCTCAGAAACCGCCGACGGTTATCATGCTCTGCGGACTTCAGGGTTCGGGCAAAACCACTCATGCGGGCAAGCTCGCGAAGATGCTCAAAAAGCAGGGACACAGACCGCTCCTTGTCGCCTGTGACATATACCGTCCCGCCGCTATCGAGCAGCTGAAGGTCGTGGGCGCACAGGCTGAGGTCAACGTGTTTGAGATGGGAACGGAGGATCCCGTCAAAATCGCGAAAAAAGCAATATCCCACGCCAAGGATTACGGCAACGACATGGTCATAATCGATACCGCCGGCCGCCTGCACATTGATGAAAAGCTCATGGATGAGCTTAAACGCATTAAGAACGAGATAGAGCCTCAGGAAATACTCCTTGTCGTCGACGCGATGACAGGTCAGGACGCCGTCAATGTAGCCGGGTCGTTTAACGATCTGCTTGACATAACGGGCGTTATACTTACAAAGCTTGACGGAGATACACGAGGCGGCGCGGCTCTTTCCGTAAGGGCTGTCACGGGCAAGCCGATAAAGTTTGTCGGTACAGGAGAAAAGCTCGACAATATCGAGCCGTTCCACCCTGAAAGAATGGCGTCGAGAATACTGGGCATGGGCGACGTTCTCACGCTTATCGAGGACGCCGAAAGCAAAATCGACGCTAAAAAGGTGCGGGAGATGGAGAGCAGGATCCGTCAGAACAAGATGGATCTCAACGATCTGCTCGACCAGCTCTATCAGGTTCGCAAAATGGGTCCGATAAAGAGTATCCTTACAAAGCTCCCCGGCATGGATAAGCAGCTTAAAGATGTTGATATAGACGACAGACAAATGGACAGGATAGCGGCGATAATCCTCTCTATGACGCCGCGGGAGAGGGCCGAACCCTCAATAATAAACTCGTCGAGAAAGCGCAGGATCGCAAACGGCAGCGGAATGAAGGTAGAGGACGTCAACCGTCTGCTTAAGCAGTTTGATCAGATGCAGAAAATGATGAAACAGCTCCGGCCCAAGGCGACAAAGGGCAAAAAGAAGCGCAGGCTTCCCGGTCTGGGCGCGCCGATGAACGGTATTTCTCAGGCGGAATTTAACGAGCTTAAAAACACGAAGAAATAGCTTTTATTACGCATTCACCCAATAATATATTGGTGAAGATATACCGGCGGCGCGGCGGCGCTGTTCGGACATTTTTGGAGGTGAAATAAAATGGCGGTTAAAATCAGACTTCGCAGAATGGGTGCCAAGAAATCCCCCTTTTATCGTATCGTAGTCGCTGATTCAAGATATCCCCGCGACGGCAGATTTATTGAGGAGATCGGCTACTACAATCCTCTCACAGAGCCTACGACATTTAAGGTTGACGAGGAAAAAGCAAGGAAGTGGATCAGCAGCGGCGCGCAGCCTACTGATACAGTCAAGGCACTTTTCAAAAAGAACAATATCATCTGACAGGAGGGTAAAATCGTGAAGGATTTGCTCATCACCATAGTCAAGGGCCTCGTGGAGCAGCCCGACAAGGTTGTTGTCGACGTCGACGAGCCGAACGAGGACGGTGTTACCGTATACCATCTCCATGTCGCGGAGGAGGATATGGGCAGGGTCATCGGCAAGCAGGGCAGAATAGCCAAGGCTATACGCACAGTCATGCGTGCCGCTGCCGTCAGAAAAGACTTGAAAATTATGGTGGAAATTGACTGATATTTCTCAAAGAGGAAAGGCGCGGTTCGTTCGGACCGCGCCTTTTATCTGTTTAATGCCGCGATAAAACACTTGCATTCCATGCGCTGAGGTGATATACTGATAGCGGAAATAAGGAGTCTTCGGGGCGGGGTGAAAATCCCCACCGGCGGTAAAAGTCCGCGAGGGGTCAGGCGCGACCCTTGATTCGGTGAAATTCCGAAACCGACGGTAAAGTCCGGATGATAGAGGACGGTATTCTCGATTAACCGTTTGACAGGCTGTAATATCCGATTAACCAAGCCCCGTATGATCTTAAAGTCATGCGGGATTTTTTGCGCTTTGCGGAAAAGTGACGGCGGCGCCGGAGAAACGGTCAGCGGTACATATGCGGCCGGTAAATGATTTAATGCGGAGGCTGAGATGAAAGACGAATTTTATATGAGGAGAGCGATAGAGCTTGCTGTGGGCGGAGAAGGCTTCGTTTCGCCTAATCCGCTTGTCGGCGCGGTCATCGTAAAGGACGGCGTAATTATAGGCGAAGGCTTTCACAAGCGTTACGGGGAGCTTCACGCCGAGCGGAACGCCCTGAAAAACTGTACAGAGGATCCGGAAGGAGCTGATATGTATGTCACTCTTGAGCCGTGCTGCCATTTCGGCAAACAGCCGCCCTGTACCGACGCGATTATCGGTTCCGGCATAAGGCGCGTGATTATAGGCTCGCGCGATCCGAACCCGCTTGTTTCGGGCAAAGGGGCGAAACTTCTGCGCGAAGCGGGCATAGAGGTCGTCGAGGACTTTCTGCGCGATGAGTGCGACAGGCTTAACCCGATATTTTTCCGATATATAACCTCGGGAATGCCTTATGTTTCGCTGAAATACGCTATGACAGCCGACGGAAAAACCGCGTCTGTCACAGGTAAATCTAAGTGGATAACAAGCGAGGCGGCGCGGGCTCACGTCCACAGACTGCGCCGAAAGCACAGGGCGATAATGGTCGGCATAGGGACGGTTCTTGCGGACGATCCGACGCTTAACTGCCGAATGGAAAACGGCAGAGATCCCATCAGGATAATTTGCGACAGCGGTTTGAGGATACCGCTTGGTTCCGATATTTGCAGGACAGCGGGGGAAATAGAAACAATAGTGATTTCCGCCGCTGATAATAAGGAAAAGCATTACGCGCTGAACGCCCTCGGGGTGAAAGTTCTCGTATTGGGCAACGGCAGCGGCAAAGTCGACCTGAAAGCTCTTATGAAATTTCTCGGAGAAAACGGTGTTGACAGCGTGCTTCTGGAGGGCGGCGCGACGCTCGCGTACAGCGCTCTGTCTGAAGGCATAGTGAACCATGTATATTCCTATATCGCGCCAAAGATTTTTGGCGGGGAAACCGCGAAAACACCTGTCGGAGGCGGCGGCGCGCGGTCGCCCGACGAGTGCTTTATGCTTAAAAGGACTTCGGCTGAGGAAATCGGAGAGGATATGCTTATAGAATATGATGTATCGGAGGGATAGCGGTGTTTACGGGAATTATAGAGGAGATCGGCACAGTCCGCGAGGCGGGAGCGGGTAAGCTGAGGATCGCCGCTGAAGTTGTTCTCGATGGAACAAAAACAGGCGACAGCATATCCGTAAACGGAGTCTGCCTTACCGCCTCGGATATAGAGCGGGGAACCTTTACGGCGGACGTAATGCCCGAAACACTCAGACGCTCCAATCTCGGCGGGCTTCATTCAGGCTCAAGGGTAAACCTTGAACGCGCGGCAGCGGTCGGCTCAAGGCTCGGCGGACATATCGTTTCCGGGCATATAGACGGGACAGGCGTTCTACGCGCAGTGAGGCGCCAACACACCGCGGATTGGAGAACTAGACCCGCGGGGAGCGAAATACTCGGGCTGATAGTGGAAAAGGGCTCTGTCGCTGTCGACGGCATAAGTCTGACGGTCGCGGAGGTGACGGAGGAAACGTTCTCGGTTTCGCTTATTCCGCATACGGGCGAGGTCACGACATTGATCTCAAAGCGCGTCGGAGAGGTTGTGAACCTTGAAAATGATGTGATAGGGAAATACGTCAGAAGGCTTATGGAAAAAACCGGGAAAAAGGACCTGACGCTTGAGTTTTTGCGGGAAAACGGATTTTAGGAGGCTTTATAATATGCGGTACAATACTATCGGGGAAGCTCTCGAGGAGCTTCGCGCGGGCAGGGTGATACTCGTAACGGACGACCCCGACCGTGAAAACGAGGGGGACTTTATCTGCGCGGCGGAGTTCGCCACGCAGGAAAACGTGAACCTTATGGCTACATACGCAAAGGGGCTTATATGTATGCCCATGAGCCGTGAACTGGGCAAAAAGCTGAATCTTCCGCAGATGGTCAGTGAAAATACAGATAACCACTCGACAGCGTTCACCGTTTCTATCGATCACAAGGACACGACGACGGGTATTTCCGCCGCGGAACGCTCTTATACGGCTATGAAGTGCGTCGAGGACGGAGCGCAGCCCGGGGATTTTCGCCGCCCGGGGCATATGTTTCCGCTTATCGCGCGCGAGGGAGGCGTCCTAACAAGGAACGGACACACAGAGGCTACCGTCGATCTTATGCGTCTTGCGGGATTAAAACGATGCGGTTTGTGCTGTGAGGTCATGGAGGACGACGGCACGATGATGAGAACGACAAATCTGTGGAAACTTGCCGAAAGGCTGAACCTCAAGTTTATCACAATACATGATCTTCAGGATTACTGCCGCAGACATGACAAGCACGTTATCCGCAAGGCGGAGGCGAAGCTCCCTACCGAACACGGCGAGTTCAGGATTTTCGGTTATGTCAACGATATAACGGGGGAACACCATGTCGCGCTCGTAAAGGGTGATATAGGCGACGGCAGAAATCTGCTCTGCCGCGTACATTCCGAATGCCTTACGGGCGACGTGTTCGGTTCGCTGCGCTGTGACTGCGGAAAACAGCTCGCGAAGGCTATGGAGCAGATAGAGAGGGAGGGACGCGGAGTCATACTCTATATGCGTCAGGAAGGACGCGGAATAGGCCTGATAAACAAGCTCAAGGCATATGAGCTTCAGGAAAAGGGACTGGATACCGTCGAAGCGAATATAAGGCTCGGCTTCGCGCCCGACCTGAGGGAATACTGGATAGGCGCGCAGATACTCGCTGACCTCGGCGCGAAGGAACTCAGACTTCTGACGAACAATCCCGATAAGATATACGGTCTCGACGGCTTCGGCGTGGAAATCGTCGAAAGAGTTCCGATAGAAATATCCCCCCAAAAGGACGATATTTTCTATCTGAAAACCAAAGAAGAAAAAATGGGTCACATATTTTCAGAAAAAATACAGGAGGAATTAAAATGAAAATCATTGAAGGCAATGTAGTAGCGGAGGACATTAGGATCGGAATAGTCGCATCGAGATTTAACGAGTTTATCGTTTCAAAGCTCCTCGACGGAGCGCGTGACGCGCTTATCCGACATGGCGTTTCCGACGACTATATTACGGTCGCGTGGGTGCCCGGGGCGTTTGAAATACCGCTCGCGGCGCAGAAGATGGCGGAATCGGGCGAATACGACGCGGTTGTGTGTGTCGGCGCTGTCATAAGAGGCTCGACGTCGCATTACGATTATGTTTGCAATGAAGTTTCCAAGGGCATAGCGACTGTCGGACTTAAAAGCGGGCTGCCCGTGCTTTTCGGTATTCTCACTACCGACACTATCGAGCAGGCGATAGAGCGCGCGGGAACCAAGGCGGGCAATAAGGGCTATGACGCCGCGACGTCCGCTATTGAAATGGTAAATCTTTTGAGAAATTTATAACCAAGCTGCGCCTGAAAACGGGTGGACGCGCCGCGCGGATATTTTCAAAACGCGCGGCGCCATACTTGAAAATATCCTCCCGATGTATAGTATAACCTTTCCATGCCGCGGAAAGATAGTATTACTATTGCTTACGGGAGGATAATTTTATGCAGCTCAGAACAGACCTCGCGCTCGAGGCGCGGGAATTTATAGATGATGAACAGAGAGGCGTGGCTGTCAGGGAACACAGCAGTCACGGTATGAAAATTTCCGAAATAAGGATTTTGAATGAGGAAGCGTCGCGGCAGATGAACAAGCCGATAGGAACGTACATTACCGCTGAGTTGGAGCCGCTGACGGATAATCTACGCGACGGAGATGAAAAGGCTGAGTATATCGGGGGTTTGATAGCCCCGCTTATACCCGGTGAGGGGACGGTGCTTGTCGCGGGTCTTGGCAACGAAACTATTACCCCCGACGCGCTCGGACCGAAAAGCGCGGGAAATGTTCTCGCCACGCGTCATATATCCGGCGAGCTGAAGCGCTCTCTCGGACTGTCGGGTCTGCGCTCGGTCGCGGTGCTTGCCCCGGGGGTACTCGGACAGACAGGCATAGAAACGGGTGAGCTTATAAAAAGCGTTGCCGCCAAAATAAAGCCCTGCGCCGTTATAGCGATAGACGCGCTTGCCTCCCGAAGTTTGTCAAGGCTCGGCTGTACGATACAAATATCCGATTCCGGCATATCTCCCGGTTCGGGAGTGGGCAACCACAGGCTGAGCCTCAACAGGGAAACTATGGGCATACCCGTTATCGGTATAGGCGTGCCGACAGTTGTTGACGCCCAGACGCTCGCGGTTGAGCTTATCCCGGAGGCGGAGCTTTCGTATTCGCAGAGGGGACTTGTTTCTCCGAGAGGGGAACAGATGATAGTCACGCCGAGGGAAATAGACCTGCTTATAGAGCGCGCCTCAAGGCTTGTGGGAATGTCGCTCAACTGTGCGCTCCATAAGGGTCTGAGCGTAGACGACTTTTGTATGCTCATGTCATAGCTACCGATCCGTTTCGACAGCCGTCGCGTATCTGAAGTCTACCTCCGCGCCGTATTGATGGAATATCAGCCCTGTAATGCCGGAGGAGCTTGCGTAACATCGCGCTTCGGTACAGACAGGATAAAATACGGCGTTGTCACATAAATATTTTTCAGCCTCTATGATAGTATCAAGGCTTTCGGAGTCCGAGGAGTTTCTGAGCCGTTCGAGGAAAGCGTCATATTCCTCGCTTTTCAAGCCGGCTATGTTTCCGCTATCGCCCGTACCGAAATTTTTGAGCGTATTATACGGGGAAATCCCGTCGCTTCTTATCGGCGCGAGGGCGACAGAGTAACTTCCGCTTGAAACGTCACCGTTAAGCTCCGGGCGTGATACGGGCCTTTTGTTGCAGTAATTCCCCGTCATATCGTTCCACGCGCTTATGATCTCGTTTATCAAAGGCTGAATATCCTCGTCGTCGGGGCAGAGTATCTCAATATCCCGAAGATTTGTAAGCTCAAGCTCCGCTAAACCGTCGGCGAAGTATTGCTTTGCGTTGTCGGAATGTTTTACAAGCATTTCTCCCGCGACGCCCCGGTAATTTTTCATGCCCGCGACTGCTGTGCCGGGGACTATGCCGCTTGTAACTTTATAATTTTCGGGGATATTGCTTTCGATGCTTTTTCTGTCGAGAACGGTCAAAAGCGCCAGACGGATATTTTTGTTTTTCATAATGACGTCGTTTACATTGAAGCATATTCCCCACGTTATATCGTCATATGTCTTGACCGACATTCCCGCTTTTACGGCGTTTTCATAACTGCCGCCCGGAATCTCATAGCAGTCCAGCGTCCCGTCGGAAATGGCTTTCAGCGCGTCGTCCGGGTTCTCTCCTATGGTTATATCTACGCCTGCGGGGACGGGCTTTTTCTCGCCGGAGTAGTTTTCATTTGTACGCAGACTGATTCTTTCCCCATGGTTCCAGCCGTATTTTTTCACATAAAACGCGCCGTCGGAGAGGATCATGTCGTCCTCAAGTCCGTACTGTCCCTGTGTAGATTCAAAAAAACTTTTATTGCACGGCATAGCCGGGGGCAGCGTTAAAACACGCGGAAAGTCCTCGTCGGGGTATTCAAGATCGAATGTTATATTATTTCCCGACGCGCTGACACCGAGTTCCGCCTCTGTAATCTCGCCGTTATGAAATTTTTGAGCGTTTTTAATGCAGAAAAGCTCATCTGCTGTATTTGAGCCCGTTTCGGGAGCAAGCGCGCGGACTATGCCGTATTTGAAGTCCTGAGCCGTAAGTCTGCTGCCGTCGCTCCACATGGCGTCATCACGGACAGTAAAGGTGTATGACATATATTTATTGTCTGTCGTATAGCTTTCCGCCACGCCGGGAACGGGTCTGTCGTTTTCGTCAAGGCGCATAAGCCCCTCGAATATATTCATTATTATAAGTTCCGCGGCGCTGTCGTCCGCGACCTGCGGGTCGAGAGTTACCGGTTCGCTCTCTATATTATATTTTATAATTCTATCGGCGGGATCGTCCTTATTATCCGAGCAAGCACACAACGAAAAAAGCACACCCGCCGTCAAAGTCATAGCTAAAATTCCAAGCATTTTTTTCATGCTCACTCACCTCAGTCTTTCTCATAATTTAACCGTCTTTATTTAGGATAATATTATTTTACACCACGGTCAATTTACAAAAATGTTATTTTTGCATTTGCATTGTCACAACATTTTTACAAGGCGCCGAGCCGTACAGGTTCAAAGGTTTCCGATAAAACCGGGGCGTTTTTAAAATTTTTACTTTTCTGCTTTAAAGTCTTGACAATTTAAAGCGAATATGCTATTCTATCATC
>CAYLOD010000065.1:0-10079 GCA_964385235.1 uncultured Clostridium sp. | reverse complement strand
GAGCTTGAGCTTGATGTGTTTGTTCACGGTTATATGTGCGTGTCATTTTCGGGGAGATGCAAAATATCAAGTTATATTACGGTGAGTGACTCGAACAGAGGCGACTGTGCGCAGCCCTGCCGCTGGAAGTATCATCTCTATGAGCAGAACAGGGATGGGCAATACTATCCCGTTGAGGAAAACGAAAACGGAACGTATCTTTACAATTCCCGCGATCTGTGCATGATAGAGCATATTCCCGAAATTATAAAGGCGGGAGTATACAGTCTGAAAATAGAGGGCAGAGCGAAATCCGCATACTATGTGGCGGTGACAACAAACGCGTACCGCCATGCGATTGATGATTATTATAAAGAAGGCGGCGAATATACCCTGAAGCCGTGGATACGCGAGGAGCTTGAAAAAATAAGCCATAGAGAGTACAGTACAGGTTTCTTTTTTGGCAACGAGCCGGGGCAGGTCGTGACAAACGGCGGGTACATAAGGAGCTACGATGTAGTGGCGGTCGGAGAAGGCTATACGGATGGCAAAGCAAGCCTTACGCAGCGGAATAAGTTTTACGCGGGAGATACGCTCGATGTGCTGCCCCCGTCGGGAGTACCATTCCTTATAAAAGCGGACAGGCTCTTTGACGAATGGGGCAACCCGATAGAATCTGCCCCTCATGCCATGCAGAAGCTTACTCTCATCACCGATACCGTTATACCTAAAGGCTCCGTGTTAAGAAAACCTGCCGCGGGGGTACCCCGCCCGCGAAGTGAAGTAGTTACCAATGACCTGCCGTGCGCTAATTAAGTGAAAAACGACTCCGCGTCTTGCACCCTGTTGCTTGACACATGGGAAAAAGGGAATATAATATAATTTGTGCAGTTTAAAATAATATGTAATTATTAAAGGTGAAGAAAATGAAATGGACAGGACTTAACGAACTGAGAGAGAAATATTTGTCGTTTTTTGAATCCAAGGGACATCTCCGCTTGCCGAGTTTCCCGCTGATTCCCAAGGATGACAAGAGTCTTCTGCTTATAAATTCGGGAATGGCGCCGATGAAAAAATATTTTACGGGAGAGGTTACTCCGCCGAGTAAGAGAGTGACTACCTGTCAGAAATGTATCCGCACTCCGGATATTGAACGCGTGGGTATTACCGCCCGCCATGGAACGTATTTTGAGATGCTCGGCAACTTTTCCTTTGGAGATTACTTTAAGCATGAGGCGACACAATGGGCATGGGAATTTTGTACACAGGTTCTCGATATGCCTGTTGATAAGATTTGGGTTTCCATATATGAAAACGATGACGAGGCATACGATATATGGACAAAGGAGGTCGGAGTATCTCCCGACAGGATAGTCCGTCTCGGTAAGGAGGACAACTTCTGGGAACACGGCTCCGGTCCGTGCGGCCCCTGCTCCGAGCTTTATTTTGACAGGGGAGAAAAGTACGGCTGCGGCAAGCCGACATGCGGCGTTGGCTGTGACTGCGACAGATATGTGGAGTTTTGGAATAATGTCTTTACTCAGTTTGAGAACGACGGGAACGGCAACTACACGCCTCTTGACCACCCGAATATTGATACGGGCATGGGGCTTGAAAGACTTGCCTGCATTATGCAGGGAGTAGATAACCTGTTCCTTGTCGATACTGTTCAGAATATTATGAAGCACGTTTCCGAGATTTCGGGCGTTAAGTACGGTGAAAGCGAAAAAACAGACATTTCTCTCCGCGTAGTGACCGACCATATCAGGAGCGTTACATTTATGGTAGGCGACGGTGTTATGCCGTCAAACGAGGGCAGGGGCTATGTCCTGAGAAGGCTTCTCCGTCGCGCCGCAAGACACGGAAAAATACTCGGCATAGATGAAGCTTTTCTGTATAAGCTCGTTGACACGGTTATTAAAGAAAATCCCGCATATCCCGAGCTTGAAGAAAAGCGCGAGATTATTACAAAGGTAGTCCGCATGGAGGAAGAGAACTTCTCTAAAACGCTTGAGCTCGGCTTTGACCTTTTAAATAAGGTTATTGAGCAGTCAGAACTCCAAACAATTTCCGGCGCGGACGCGTTTAAGCTTAACGATACTTTCGGTCTGCCTATTGACCTTATAAAGGAAATTTCTAACGAGCGCGGCTTTAAAGTCGATGAGGAGGGCTTCAGGAAGCTACTTGAAGAGCAAAAAGCACGCGCGAAAAAGGCGAGCAAAAAGGCGGGGAACGACGCGTGGCTGAGTAATGCCGCCGACCTGAGCGGAATTGATAAAACAAAGTTCCTCGGATACAGTGAGCTTACATCGGACGCGAGGGTCGCCGCCATTTTGAAAAACGGTGAGCGGACAGAATTCGTCGGAACAGACGAGGAGGCTGTCGTAATCTTGGACAGGACTCCGTTTTATGCGGAGAGCGGCGGTCAAACGGGCGATATAGGCGTTATCAGGGCTAAGGGCTGTGAGCTTGAGGTCATCGGAACAGCTAAAGATAACAACGGCATATTTATGCACCATTGTATAGTCAGACAGGGCGTTATCTCTGAGGGTGATACCGTTACGGCAGAGGTCAATAAGCAGACCCGCCTCGCGACAATGAGAAACCATACGGCTGCTCATATACTTCAGGCTGTACTGCGCAGAACTCTCGGTAATCATGTCGAGCAGGCGGGACAGCTTGTTTCCGCCGAAAGAATGCGCTTTGACTTTACACACTTTTCAGCGCTGACTGACGAGGAGCTTCGCAGCGTCGAGAAACAGGTCAATGATGTTATATTTGACGCTGTTGACGTAGACTGCCGTGAGATGCCCATAGCCGAGGCGAAGAAGCTCGGCGCGATGGCTCTGTTCGGCGAGAAATACGGCGATGTTGTAAGGGTCGTTTCAGTAGGCGACTGCTCAAAGGAATTTTGCGGAGGTACTCACGTTGACAATACCGCTAAAATAGGTATGTTCAAGATCGTCAGCGAAAGCTCCGTTGCCGCGGGCGTAAGAAGAATTGAGGCAATTACGGGTCGCGAGATACTGAACTCGATGAATGAACTTAACGACATTATCAAGAGAAGCGCGGCTGTGTTTAAGGCTAATAATATCAGCGACTTTATCAGCGTTTGCGAAAATGCCGCGGCGGAGCTGAAAGAAAAGGATCGCTCGATAGAAAAGCTCAGCAACTCCCTTGCGGCGTTGAAACTCAACTCTCTGTTCGATAATTCGGAGCTGAAGAGCGGCGTAAGGATAATATCAGCCGCGTTGACCAATACCGACTCCGATATGCTGAAAAATATGGCTGACAATGTTCTGTCCACCGATCCGAAAGCCGTTTCCGTTATATTCGGTATTGACGACGGAAAGGCGACAATATCCGTTGCCTGCGGAAAGGAAGCGGTCGAAAAGGGCGCTCATGCGGGTAAGATCGCCAAAGCGGTTGCGGAGATAGTAGGCGGGAAGGGCGGCGGCAAGCCTGAACGCGCGATGGCGGGCGTTAAGGATAATACAAAAATCGATGACGCGCTGATGCAGGTTGAAGACATTGTGCTCTCACAAATCAAAAAATAAAATATATTAAAATAAAAAGGACTGCACGGCGATTTCTCGCGTGCAGTCCTTTTTTATAGTATCGGGGGGAAATTAGCAGCCACAGCCGCAGCCGTTGTTGCTTGCTTCAGAAACGCCATTGTTGCCGCAGCAGCTGAGGAGAAGGATAAGGATAACGATCCAGCCGCAGTTGCTTGTGTTACCTAAGAAGTTGTTGCACATGCTTTATTTCTCTCCTTTCGTTTGGTTATACTTCAGTATACGCGAAAGGCGGAGAGGTGTTACAAAGTTTTCGGGCGTCAGATCACATAGTTGTCCTGCATACCGTGATCAACTATATCCTGAATAGTGATGCCGTCAAGGTAGTCGGTAATTATCTTGTACAGTCCCTGCCAAACAAAAAGGGTCTTGCATTGTTCGGCTCTCTCACATTTGACAGGTTCATAATCAAGACATGCAACAGGAGCTATGCTGCCCTCTGTTACACGCAGTACCTCGCCGACGGTAATACTGTCGGCGTCCCGCGCGAGAGTATAACCGCCTTGAAAGCCGCGGTTCGACTTCAGTATGCCCGCTTTGTTCAAAAGAGGGACTATCTGCTCAAGATATTTTTTGGAAATATCCTGACGCTCGGCAACATCTTTCAACGTGACATAGCCTTCGTTTTTGTGCTCGGCAAGGTCGGTAAGCATACGGACGCCGTACCTTCCTTTTGTTGAGATTTTCACGGTTTCACCTCAAAGTCTATCAATTTACTGATATTTTATCATATTCATAATTTTTTCGCAAGTCGCAGCACAATGTTTTATAATGCAAAAAGCCATGAGCCGATATCGGCTCATGGCATGAACTTACACAAAATGCAATTCGCCTGTTTCAAAGAGCTTCAGTCATTATCGCAGCTGTTCATAATAACCTCGACAGCGGAAATAAGATCTTTATACTGCTCAATAATTTTTTCAAGATATTTTTCCCCGTCCTCGGTAATTGAATAGTAATTGCGAGTTCTATGGTTTTCTGTAATTTCCTGTGAATACTCGGTGACATATCCCTGCTCCTGCAAACGATACAAAACAGGGTAGAGGAAGTTCATTTTATAGACATTGTTGCTGCGCTTCTCAAGCTCCCGTGAAAGGTTGTAAACATACATTGGCTCTTTCTTAAGCAGATACAGCACCAGCATAGGACTTGTTGCTCTTTTAAAATATTCTTCAAAAGTATGACCGACATCCTTGGAAACTTTACTCATTTATTATCGTACCTTTCCCTAATCAATAGCATTACAAATATTATAGCAAATTTTGGGATAAAATCAAGTATTTATGAATAATTTGTTATGATACGGATACTATTATTTAAAAAAGGTTATTTTTATTAAAAGAGAAACAAGAGCCGCTGTTTGCCAATGCTTTTCGCGCGCGGATTTTCGGCAGATAATCAGAAATTGCCGCCGTCAAGACCCCAGTATTTTACCTCGTCATACTTCACATATACTCTTGAGCTTTGAATATTTAAAGTATCGGAAACAATCTTTGTCAGCCTTGCGGTAAGGTCATTGTAGTTTTTCGGCGACGCTGCGCCGTAGATCTTTACCTCAAGCATTGCTGCCGGCTCGTCGCTGCCTTTGAACCACATTTTTTGATTATCACAGAGGTTCAGCATCAGCCACTGTTCGCTTTTACCGGGGATAAGTGTAATTGCTTTGCCAAAAGCTGTTTTCAGTTCGGTTTCCTTTTCCTTTGATATTGCTTCCGTTGTTTTCAGTTCAATAAATGGCATTAAAATCGCTCCTTGCTTTTTATTATTTTTCATATAGCTTATGGATTTCATAATTATTATATCGGCAACGCACGCAATAATACCGGGGCACAGATAAAACGCGCCCGAATTGCCCGAAAGCGTTGCCGCGGGAACGGCGGCTCAGACGACTAACGCTGTTTTGGCGATATTTCACAGGCAGTCCCTCCCGAATATTTGAGATTCAAAGCGGCTCAATATGTATGGTCGCAGATCTCCCTGATTTTTTCCTGTAATTTAAGGTAATCCTCAAATGCTTCGGGCTTGTTTTTCGGATTTCTGAGCAGTGCCGCGGGGTGAAGCGTAGCCATCATCAGGAGGCCGTTCCTTTCAAAGAATATACCGTGCTCACGCGTGATTTTAAAATCGGGCTTAATTATCTTTGCGGCGGCTATCCTGCCGAGGCATACTATTATTTTCGGGCGGATTAGCGCGAATTGATTCCTAAGCCAGTCGATACACGCTTCCTGCTCATCGGGGAGCGGGTCGCGGTTCTTAGGCGGGCGGCACTTTACTATATTAGCTATGTAGATATTTTTTTTGCGGTCGAGGTCAACCGCTGTTAGCATTTTGTCGAGAAGCTGACCGCCTCTGCCCACAAACGGTTCACCCTGTTCGTCCTCGTTTTGTCCGGGACCCTCTCCGATAAACATAACCTCGGCATCGGAAACGCCGACGCCGAATACAACATTGGTTCTTGTTTCACAGAGGCGGCATCTTCTGCACGACATACATTGTGATTCAAGCTCGCTGAAATTCTCTGTCATAATAAAGCTCCTTTACTTCAGGGCATTATCGGAAATACGCTTTAAATTTTTTATTGCCGCCGACGCGTCCTCCGCCTTGAATACTCCTGTTCCCGATACGCATATGTCAGCTCCCGCGCTCGCGGCCTGGGCAATAGTGTCCTCGTTTACTCCGCCGTCTATCTCAACAAGTATGTCAAGTCCCATTCTGGCGGCTTTATCCTTAATTGCCGCAGCCTTGGGCAGCATATCCGCCATGAAGCTCTGACCGCTGAAGCCGGGTTCAACAGTCATAATGAGTATCATATAAACTTTGTCGAGATACGGGAACACACTTTCGGCGGGGGTGTTTGGTTTAATGACAAGTCCGGGTTTGACACCGAATGATTTAATTTTTTCGATAGTGGTGGAAATGTCGGATTCAGCTTCAACATGAAAGGTTATTATATCCGCGCCCGCCCGTGAAAACTGCTCGATATAGTCAAACGGGCGGTCGATCATAAGGTGAACATCAAACGGCAGTCTTGAATAAGGACGCAGAGCCGAAATAATATCGGGACCTATTGTAATATTCGGCACAAAATGTCCGTCCATAACATCAAGATGTATGAGATCCGCCCCTCCGTTATCTATTCGTACAAGTTCTTCTCCCATCTTTGAGAAGTCGCATGAGAGCATCGACGGTGCAATTTTCATAATTCTATCATTCCCATAAATAAAATGCGGCGGGTGAGTACCGGGCACCCGGCTATGGTTTACGGACGGCGGGGGCTACTATTGTGACGATAATCCAGAAAGCATAGTAGATAAGGAGCTCTAATATATTGAGCCTTGTTATACCCGATACGAAGGTGATAGTTCCGACAAGTATGAACCCGAGAATTATAGAAAACATCTGAATGACTATCGAGAGCGTTACGTTTGACTTTATTCTGATACAGCCCGAAATAGCCCTTGCAAGTGATTTGACGTCGCCCTTAGTTGCGATATATGCGCGAGTTTTCTCGTCGGGAGTATCTGTCATTTCCTTTGTTATATTTCCGAGACCTGTGGGAAGTATTTTGACCGAACGGTAGAATACTCCGAAGTCCTCGGCTATTCTGTCCTGAGTAATGTTTGAATCTATAGTCCTTATAAGGATAACGACGCCGTTTTTTTCAAGATTTCTAAGTTCTTCGGCTATTCGCGGGTCACCTCTGTAATTGACGACGAACATCGCGACAAGCTCGCCGCCGAGAGAAAGGTAAATCGCCTGCTTGCTCGCACTGGTGAATTTTTTCTCATAATCGGCTGACGGAACTTTGATCCCGTGAGCATCAAGAAGCCTGCGGTTGCCGAGGAGTATTCTCTGTCCGCTCACCCAGCCGACAAGACCGAGGCCGTCCTCGTATATTACGCTTTCAACATGAGGCAGAGTATCCCGCTTGCCCTGCACGATATTCTCAAACATATTTGAAACGGGAGCCTTAACTGCAAGCATAACGGCCGCCGCTCCCCTTATGGCGTCATCGACCTTGCTTCCGCTGAATGTCTTAATGCCGCTCATTGTTACCGTTCCCGAGGGATAGAGGTCGGAGGAATCTATTATTATAGCGTTCGTGTCGCAGAACTGCTTTACGGATTCAAAGCTCGTCACCATGCAGCCGCGGCTTGCAACTGCGGAGCAAAGCTTTTTGATCGGTAAATTGACTGCAATCAGCTCACAAACAGGCGTGAGTATTACGGCAAAAAGAGCGAACGCGCTCGCGCCCTGAGCGACGCCGCCCGCGATAAACGCATATACGACCGCGCATAACAGCGACATTGCCGATGTAAACGGCGCGATTTTTGCGGCCATATTTTCACTTGGGTCCGGAGCATATGACAGCTTTAGAAAATCGGAGAGGAACTTGGTTTTCTTTCTGTACGCAATAAGAGGTTTATTCAGTGGTGCGCCGGGGTACATTTTCTTGGCGTTTTTCTCGTCGGTGTATATCTTTCCCGCATATAGATTACGGTTCATGGTTATAAATTTAAAGTTCTCGCGCACACGGGATACTATCATCATTCTGCCGATACAGTTTATGAGCAGAGCTAAAATAACAAGCGTTGTGTAGTAGTGACATGTCCCGTCTATAAACGCGTTGGGGGAGAAGAACGAAACAAACGACTGTATAATTGCCGCAAATGACGCAAACGCTACTGCCGTGTCGGAATTGCCCTTGAAATTTTTCAGCGGAACTATTCCGTTGATTATTGGTATATAGCAGGCTGTTACCGCCACTCCGAGAATTGCCGCGTTTATGAAGGCCGCCAGCAGCCAGCCGAAAGTCATGTTGATAAAAGTTTCTCTTATAACAGCTGTAAGTATATCGAGTATGATCGACGCAATCAGAGTTATTGATACGACTGTCAAACGAACTTGCAGCTTATGATAGTTTGCAGACAGCTCGGCTCTTATTTCCTTTTCCTCGTCATGATTTCTGTATTCGTCGATTTCGCGCTTTTCCGTGGCAATTTCGCTGCCATCAGAGTTATTTGAGTCCTCGTCGTCGCTGAAAAGCTTGAGCTTTTCGGTTTTCTTTTTAATTGCCTGACGTGCCGCCGACTTCTTTTTAGACTTTTGTTCTGATTTTTTCTCGTCCCTTGCCTCGCCGGGTTCTTTGTCGGTATTTAAATCAGGCATGATTTCAGGGGCCTGTTTTTTGCGCTTAAAGCCCGGAGCGGAGGCCATTTGGGTCGCCGTTTTTCGGTTCGCGGGACGCGAAGCTTCTGCCTTTGGCGGATTTTCTGATGTTTCTGATTTGGCCGACTGAGCGTCGGCTTTTTGCAAAGACTTTTTCCTTACAGGGAATTTTCCCTCAAGAGGAC
Source organism: uncultured Clostridium sp. (assembly GCA_964385235.1). Lineage (GTDB taxonomy): Bacteria > Bacillota > Clostridia > Oscillospirales > Acutalibacteraceae > Pseudoruminococcus. The sequence goes on along the minus strand of CAYLOD010000065.1, from coordinate 1,171 downwards.
TTTTTTCCTCGGGTTCGAGTGCAGCGTCGGACTTTTTTTGCCGGCTGCCGGTCACCGCATCGTTTACGAACGGATTTTCGTCTGCGCCGTCCGACAAATATGAAGGTGTATCATTTGCTTGAGGAGCAGGTTCGCTGCTTTTCGGCTTAAAGCGATATGCGCGGTATTCACTTCTGACTGTTCGTGTGAATTTACCTGCCATAACGACAAATTCGTCATTGTCTGTATTCTTCTTATATATAAGGAGAGTTTTCGGAATTTCGTCATAGCTTTTTTCAAAGTCCGCCTTATATTCCATTAAAGGCTTTTCTTTTTCAATAATTTTGGGATTTGTAAACTGCTCCTGATTTTCGACAGGATTTTCCGCTTCATTTTCGGAAGCTTTATCTACGATCTTAATAATATTCTCTTTAGCTGATTCTTCCGCCACAGCTTCTTCAACATTATTTTCCGCGTTTTCGTCCCCGGTTATATTTTCAGTCTTTTCCTCCGTGGCTTCCCCGGCGGCTTCAACAGTAGCTTCGGTCGCCGATTCCTCCGGGACATTTACGGCACTTTCCTCCGTGGATTCCCCGGCGGTTTCAACAGTAGCTTCGGTCGCCGATTCCTCCGGGGCATTTCCGGCATTTTCCTCCGTGGATTCCCCGGCGGCTTCAACAGTAGCTTCGGTCGCCGATTCCTCCGGGGCATTTCCGGCACTTTCCTCCGTGGATTCCCCGGCGGCTTCAACAGTAGCTTTCGCATTTATTTCGTTGTGAGCTTTAGATACATTGGATTCAAGTACATCGCCTGCAACCTGCTCGGAAAGAACAGAAAAATCAAGCTGCTGCGACAGGGGGGTTTCAGCGCTTTTTTTGCTTAAAATGACATTGTCCGCATTGTCATTTTTCTGTGATACTTCGTTATCAATCGGAACATTCATTTTTTCGGCAACGATTATCTCATCAAGAGTGAGGTCTGCCGAGGAAATTCTTTTTTTCTGCGGCTTTTTTGCAACAGAAGTTTCTTCCGATTTTTCGGGCGTTTCGGCGCTGTCCTGAGCTTTTGCAAGCTCCGTTTCGGGCGTTTCGGCGCTGTCCTGAGCTTTTGCAAGCTCCGTTTCGGGCGTTTCGGCGCTGTCCTGAGCTTTTGCAAGCTCCGTTTCGGACGTTTCGGCGTTGTCCTGAGCTTT
>CAYLOD010000064.1:0-10244 GCA_964385235.1 uncultured Clostridium sp. | reverse complement strand
TCACAGCAGCTTGTCGATACGCTGTGCGATTATATGAGGAACGGATGCAAAATGAAGCAGAAGTATATCGACAGAGTTGACGACTTCTATAATTTCCATGACCACAACAACTGTGAGCGTATCTATAAGGAAATTATAGAATATCAGCAAATAGTAGATAAGGACAAACAAAGAAAAAAATAGTATATTAAGGGGAAGGCATTATGGATGTATTTGTGGTTATACTTGTGTGTTTGATTTATGTTGGCATTTTAGTCGGTTCGTTCGCGTTGTTTGTTTGGGCAGCGGGAAAGATTGCCTCAAGCAAGGGACTGCCTAAATCCTACAAGTGGTTTGGGCTTTTAGGAGTTATAGGATTGATAGTAGTCGCCTTGATAAACCCGCCGTATCCGCAGTACCCTCCTCAATATCCGCCCCAAAGCCCGCAGCAGTATCCCCAAAACCCGCAGCAGTATCCCAAAAGCCCGCAGCAGTATTCTCAAAACCCGCAGCAGTATCCCCAAAACCCTGCTCAATACCCGTCTCAGAATCAATATCAGCAAAGTACATATCCGGGCAACCGTAAGACGAATCAATATCCGTCACAGAATCCCAATATGCAGCAGTTTGCACCCGGGCAGAACGCCCCCGTACAAAATGCCCCATCATTCTGTCCTAACTGCGGCGCGCCTATTGATGATTATTCCGTGACTTGCCCGGCGTGCGGAAAGTCTGTACGATAGTTTTTTATTTCACGTTGTCAATAGCTCTGCAAAATAAAGATTATGTCCGATGGATCCCCAAAGTAAATTCGACATGGAATTTACTTTGGGGATTTGCACTGAAAATGCCCGGCAATATAAAAAAATTTTTTTAAACCTATTGACAAAACTGGAAAAAAATAGTAGAATTAAGTAAAGTTTGGAAATGATTGACGAATACTGACGATATTATGTTGAAGGATGATGCAAATATGAGAAATACAGGTTATGTTAGGCAGATTGATACTCTCGGCCGCCTTGTCTTACCTATTGATTTAAGAAAAACATTAGATGTAAAAGCCGGTGAGGATTCGGTCGAGATTTTTTTAGACGCCGAAAACAGGCGTGTAATTATACAGAAATACAATCCTCCTATACCAAAATGTATTTTCTGCGGCAATATTGATAATGTTACCGATTTCAAGGGACAAAACATTTGCAAAAAGTGTGTCGTCGAACTCGTTGAAAACAACCTGCCGCGCTGAACGACAGGCGCCTCAAAATATGTAAATTATACAGATAACTCGTCGGATAATATGTCCGGCGGGTTTTTTATACTTCATTTCACTTTCCGCAATATAAAAAGCTCTATGTTAAATGGAAATAATATCCCAAATAACATAGAGCAAATTAAATCTGTTTTTACGACGCGTTATTCTTTTTCGGGCGCTTTTTAACTTGCTTTGATGACTTCGCTTTCATGCTTTCGTCCGGTAGAGCCTGCGGCTTTGCCTCGTCATGGACAATATCCGCAAGCGAGCTGTCCTCGACAGACTCTTTGGTGATAGTGACCTTTGTTATTGTCGGGTCGGATGGTATTTCATACATAAGCGGAGTCAGTATATCCTCCATAATAGAACGCAGTCCGCGCGCGCCCGTTTTTCTCTTTATAGCCTTATCGGCAATAGCCGTAAGCGCGCCTTCGTCAAAATCGAGCTCAACACCATCAAGCGCAAAAAGCTTTGTGTACTGCTTGATGATAGAGTCCTTCGGCTCACGCAAAATCCTGATAAGCGCTTCTTCGTCAAGACCGTCAAGAGCGGTCAGAACGGGAAGTCTGCCGACAAGCTCGGGAATAAGTCCGAATTTCACAAGATCCTGAGGAATAACATCGCTCATCCATTTTGTCCTGTCGAGCTCATCCTTTGTCTTGATATCAGCCATAAAGCCGAGCCCTGTCGAATCAAGGCGTCTTTCTACGGTTTTTTCAAGCCCCTCGAATGCGCCGCCGCAGATAAAGAGAATATTCTTGGTATTTATCTGTATAAACTCCTGCTGAGGGTGCTTTCTTCCTCCCTGAGGAGGTACATTGGAAACAGTTCCCTCAAGTATCTTCAGCAGAGCCTGCTGGACGCCTTCGCCGCTTACATCACGGGTTATAGAGGGGTTTTCCGACTTTCTTGATATTTTGTCGATCTCGTCAACATAGATAATGCCGCATTCCGCGCGCTCAATATCGAAATCGGCGGCCTGTATCAATCTGAGCAGAATATTCTCAACATCTTCGCCGACATATCCCGCCTCTGTAAGCGTTGTAGCGTCGGCTATGGCAAACGGCACGTCAAGAATCTTCGCGAGGGTTTGTGCAAGATAAGTCTTGCCTACGCCCGACGGACCGAGCATAAGAACGTTACTCTTGTTTATTGTAACATCATCGTCGGTGTCGTGCATATTTATTCTCTTGTAATGATTGTAAACAGCAACAGAAAGGGCAATCTTCGCGTTGTCCTGTCCTATAACATATTCATCAAGCTTTGCTTTTATCTCCTGCGGCTTGAGCAGATTAAAGGAACTTCCCGAGAAAAAATCCTCGTTTTCGTCATCTTCCTCTGTATGAAGAATAGACGAGCAAAGGTCTACACATTCGTCGCAGATATATGCACCTCTGCCTTGGATCATTCGTCCGACAAGCTCCTGCGACTTTCCGCAGAAAGAGCAAACAACCGTTCTTGTATCATTGCTTTTTGTAGGCATTCATTAACTCCTTTATCTGTGAGAAATAACCTTGTCTATCAAGCCGTATTTCAGAGCTTCATCGGCTGACATGAAGTTATCTCTTTCTGTATCCTTGGCTATAACATCGTAGGGCTGACCTGTATTTTCCGAAAGAATTGTGTTAAGCTTTTTCTTTGTTTGGATAATGTGGTCGGCATGGATCATAATATCGGTTGCCTGACCCTGTGCGCCGCCGCTGGGCTGGTGTATCATTATATCGCTGTTCGGCAGAGCGAGTCTCTTGCCCTTTGCGCCCGCGGCAAGAAGGAACGCGCCCATGCTTGCGGCCATGCCTATGCAGATGGTTGAAACGTCGCACTTGATATAGTTCATAGTGTCATAGATCGCCATACCATCAGTGACGGAACCTCCGGGGCTGTTGATGTAAAGGCAAATATCCTTAGAAGCGTCCTGCCCCTCGAGGAAAAGAAGCTGTGCAACGACAAGACTTGCCGTTACATTATTTACTTCCTCGGTAAGCATAACAATCCTGTCGTTTAAAAGCCTTGAATAAATGTCATAGGAACGTTCTCCTCTGCTTGTTTGTTCAATAACATAAGGTACTAATGCCATAAGTAATAACCTCCATAAAGCTGCGATAAAAAAAGCATTGCCATTTTTTGTGTAAATAATCAGTGACCTGTAATTTAATTATTTCGCGGAATCTTCATCAGTTTCCGGGGCCTCGATCTCAACAGCATTTTCGCTGACAATCTCCCTGGCCTTTTTGGCTTTGAGATCGTTTGCAATATCATCATCTGAGAATGTTGCCTTCACGCGGTCTACATCAACATTATATGTTTCAGCTACTTTATTATACTCCTCCTCTATTTCATCTTCTGTGACAGTGATGTTCTCACTTGCCGCGACAGCCTTGAGAGCAAGTCTGACCTTTACCTGAGCTACTGCTCTCTCTCTGTACTGTTCACGAAGACCGTTTTCGTCAAGACCGACGTACTGCATATATGTATTGATGTCAATACCCTGAGCGCGAAGGTTCATTTCAAACTCACCGATAAGGCTGTCAATCTGGTTTTCATACATAGCCTCCGGGATCTCCGCGACAAGAAGTTCCGCGAGTTTCTCCGCGATCTGACTGTTTTTGTTGTTTTCAGCCTCCTCTTTGCGGGATTTTTCGAGCTTTTGTCTGACGTCATTTCTGTAATCAGCGACATTGTCAAATTCGCTTACGTCCTTGATAAACTCGTCGTCGACCTCGGGAAGCTCACGCTTTTTGATCTCATGAAGCTTGATTTTGAATTCTGTTTCCTTGCCTGCAAGTTCCTTAGCCTGATATTCCTCAGGGAAAGTGACATTTATTGTGAAATCATCATCAATATCATGACCGACTATCTGCTCCTCAAAGCCGGGAATAAACTGTCCGTCACCGAGAGTAAGGCTGTAGTTTTCGGCTTTACCGCCGTCGAATGCTTCACCGTCGAGGAAGCCCTCATAGTCAATAACGACTATATCGCCGTTTTCAGCCGCTCTGCCCTCTACGGGTACTAATCTGGAGTTTCTCTCCTGAATACGCTTGACGTCGTTGTCGATATCCTCCTCGGTAATTTCGAGAGAAGTCGGGACATAGCCTATTCCCTTGTAATTGTCTATTGAAAGTTCAGGCTCGACTGTTACGACCGCTTTGAACACAAAGCCGTCTTTGCCCGCCTTAACGATTTCAGGCTGGACTTTATCCCTTACAAGCGTCAGACCCGCCTCTTTAACGGCATTTTCGAGTGACTCTTGAAAAAGGGCGTTCATGGCGTCCTCATAGAAAACATCAGAGCCGTATTCCTTCTCTATCAAGGCTCTGGGAGCCTTGCCCTTTCTGAAACCGGGTATATTGATTTTTTTGACTTCTCTTTTGTAAACCTTGTTGACTTCTTTTTCAAATGTTTCCCCGTCAACCTCAACAGTAATCTCATAACGGTTTGTTTCAACTTTATTTGATGATTTTAATGACATTTAAAATTCCTCCTGAAAAGCTGCAAAATATATTATATTATACCACAGGTTATTATACAATTCCATACTTTTTTTAAATTTATTTCATCTCGCAGCAATATTTTTATGTGTAACCGCGCGGCGTCTGTTCTTTAATAAGGAGCCGGCTATGTCATAGAGCGTGGCAGACACGGCGTAAGCTGCGTGAGCAATCGGCATGGAACCAAATACCCGGCTTATTAAGGTAATGTTTCCCGACGTCCGGGAGTCGGAACGACTTGTCTAAGTTATAACACAAGCATCGGTTTAAATTTAAGATAATCGCTCGAAACAAGCTTAAATTCTATTCCGTATTTTTCGCCCTCAAACGCGTTCTTTGCCCCGTTACCGTGTATATGACCGTAAAAGCAGCGCTTTACTCCGTTTTTAACCAGTGCGTCGAGGATCTCCCCGCATTCGGCGTTCCCGTAAACAGGCGGATAGTGCAGAAACATAATCGGCTCCAGACCTAATGCCCTGCCCGCGTTTACGGAAGCGTTTATTCTGCCGACCTCTCTCATAAGGATTTTTTTGTCCTCGTCGCTTTCCGCGTCATAGAACCAGCCTCGCGAGCCGCATATTGCGGCGCCGTCCGCCTCAAAAGCGTTATTAAACAAAACAGAAATCGTGTTGAACCCCTTTTGCGCGAGAAAGGCGTTTATTTTGCTTTTTGTGGACCACCAGAAATCGTGGTTGCCCTTGACAAATATTTTCCTGCCCGGAAGCTCATTTATAAATGCAAAATCCGCCGCAGTATCATCAAGCCTCATTGCCCATGAAATGTCGCCTGAGATTACGACTGTGTCGTTTTCCCCGACGGAGCTTACCCAGTTTTCACGAAGTTTCTCCGTGTAATTGCTCCAGCCCTTAAAAACATCCATCGGCTTATTTGTTCCAAAGGACAGGTGAAGATCGGCTATTGCAAATATCGACACAGGCCGTCACCTCTCTTTAAATCATTATCGGACGCTGCAGTGTTATTTTATGTTCAAAGCCTCAAGCACAACGTCTTTCATTTCATCAGCGCCGCAGGATTTCGAGAATCTTACCTCCGCGTCCTTCAGCTCCGCAAGCGGCTTTGGAACGTCGGTACCGCTTATCTCCGACAGCTTCATGACAGTCGCGAACTCATCGCCGGCGACAGCGTCGGGAGCTATCGAGCCGAGAACATTTTTAGCGAATTTATACGGGCTTGCCGTAGATGCGATGATCGTCGGCGTGTCCTTATCGCCCGTCTTTTCTACATACTGATCATATACATTGACGGCAACGGCTGTATGTGTATCACAAAGGTAGTGTTCGCTGTCATATACCCTTTTAATTGTTTCCCGCGTTCCTTTGTCGTCGCAGTATCCGCCGCAGAAGAGATTGCCGAGCTTTTCCTTTACATCGTCGTCTACGGTATAGGTACCTGTTTCGGACAGCGATCTCATCCATGAGGAAACCCTCGTGTCATCTCCGCCCGTAAGGTGGTAGAGAAGCCTTTCGAGATTGCTGGAAATAAGAATATCCATTGACGGCGATATGGTAGTGTAGAAATCTCTGTTTCTGTTGTATGTGCCTGTCGAGATAAAGTCTGTAAGGACATTATTGGCGTTAGACGCGCAGATGAACCTTTTAACGGGTAATCCCATATTCATAGCGTAGAACGCGGCTAATATGTTTCCGAAGTTGCCCGTCGGAACGGTAATATTCACCTTATCTCCGGCGGAAATTTTCCCCGCGTTGAGCAGCTCGCAGTATGCCGAGAAATAGTAAACGATTTGCGGGAGAAGTCTGCCCCAGTTTATAGAGTTCGCGCTTGAAAAAAGCATATTGTTACAGGCAAGCTTTGCCTTAACTTCATCATTTGTAAAAATCCGCTTGACGCCTGTCTGTGCGTCGTCAAAATTGCCCTTGATAGCGAATACGTTGACATTTCCTCCCTTTTGTGTAGTCATCTGACGTTTCTGCATAGGACTTACGCCGTTTAAAGGGTAGAAAACCATGATCCTCGTTCCGTCAACATCTTTAAAGCCCTCAAGAGCCGCCTTGCCGGTATCGCCGGAGGTCGCGACGAGGATAACAGCTTCCTTGCCGTTATGAACTTTGTGCATAGACTTTGTGAGAAGATGCGGGAGAATCTGCAGAGCCATATCCTTAAAGGCCGACGTCGGACCATGCCATAGCTCAAGAATATACGCGTTTTTTCTGTCGCTTTTAAGGCAGACAACGGGAGCGGGATTGCTGCCGCCGAATTTTTCATCGGCGTATGCCGCGTCAACACTTTCACTTATTTCTGATTCCGTAAAATCGGACAGAAAATCAGCGAGAATTTTTTTCGCTCTGCCCTTGTAGTTGAGCTTCGCGAGATCCTGAATTTCGTCCATGGAATATTTCGGCAGCTCCTGCGGCACGAAAAGACCGCCATCAGCCGAAATTCCCTGAGAAATTGCCTGTGCCGCCGAAACAACGGTTAAATTGTTTCGTGTGCTGTTGTACTTCATAGTTTTATCCCTCATTTAAAATAGTTTATTATATCTTTTGCAATATGCCGTCTCTCCGCCTGTCAGGCGGAGAGTGTCAGTAATAAGTAATTCTCAGCCGATTATTTACGCCGCGCTTGCCGTGCCTTGTAAGGCGCGGCCCTATGGGGCGGGGCCCTACGGGGCGGGCCCTTATTGAAATCAAAAGAGCGTGTCTGACTTTATGTCAGCACGACCCCATAAAACGCACAGCGTTATTAAAAAATATATCCCTGACAAGTTCTTCGCTGTAATGTTTAAGAAAAAGGTCAAACATACCGCTCATAGACTCAATGCCTGTCATATCCGCCGGAATATCGGCACCGTCAAAGTCCGTGCCTATCGCGAGCGTCTTTTCTCCGCCGAGTGACAGAAAATGCTCCGCGTGCTTTAAGACGTCAGACATTTTTGCGCTGTCCCCGTCCTCCCGCAGAAAGTCTTTGCTCAGGTTCAGTCCGACAATTCCTCCCATACCCGCTATTATCGAGAACTGTTCATCGGTGAGGTTCCTTTTGTGCGGGCAAATCGTCCTCGAATTGGAGTGCGAAGCAACAAACGGCTTAGCGGCAATCTCCGCAACGTCATAAAAAAGCGCCTCGCTTGCGTGGGAAACGTCTGCTATAACCCCGCGCCGCTCCATCTCCGCGACGACGCTTTTGCCAAAGCTCGTCAGTCCTCTCGCGTTTTGAACGCCCACTCCGTCGCCTGTCTCGCAAGCGCCGTTCCAAGTGAGCGTCATCATTCTGACGCCGCAGTCCGCAAGATAACCGACATTTTCAAGTCTGCCGCCGAGGACGCCGCCGCCCTCCACAGTCAGAATAACTCCTCTGCCGCCCGACTTGCAAACCAAATCTATATCCTGAGCAGAGCGGATTATTGCAATATCTGTGCCGTCAAGCTCATCTCTGAGCCTTTCACGGCATTTCCGAAAAAGCGCCATGGCTTTTTCATTCCTGTATTCGTCGGGTATCCATACGGCCATACATTGTATGTATGGTGATATTCCGTCCGTTTTATTATACGAAATGTGAAAGCTGTCGTTAAACAGTCCGCTGTTCTCATCACAGGCGCGGTACAATGTGTCGCAGTGCAGGTCAAATAGCTCCATCAATAGCCCTCCGCATCAAAAGCATTTTTAATATAATTTAAGCTTATAAGCGCGTTTGTACGTCCGTCGAGAATAACCTCCGAAACGTCAAATCGCGGTTGTAAATCATATTCATGCTCCGCGAGAAATATTAGCGATGTTTTTATTATTTTTCTCTGCTTTGCCGGTGTGACTGCCGCGGCGGGCCGCTCTACCGAACGGTCGTTTCTTGTCTTGACCTCGGTAAAAATGACAAACTCGCTGTTTACGGCGATTATATCAATTTCACCGTATCTGCTGTGATAATTCCGCGCGACGATATTAAAGCCGCTGCTCTCTAAATATGAAGCGGTTATATCCTCGCCCAAGGTTCCGCGCAGTGATTTTTCGCCGTCAGCCATTTTCTTTTAAAAACTTTTTAAGGAACGACGGACGGTGTATTTCGCATGGACCGTATTTTAAAAGCATTTCACGGTGGAGCTTTGTACCGTAGCCCTTATGCTTTTCAAACTGATATTCGGGGTACTTTTCGGCAAGTTCTGTCATGAGCCTGTCCCTGCTGACCTTGGCGATTATGGACGCCGCCGCTATTGACTCGGAGCGTGAATCACCCTTTACTACCGCGAGTGACGGAATATCGAGATCGGGCGTTTTGTTGCCGTCAATAAGGGCAAAATCGGGCTTAACGGCAAGTGACTTTATCGCGCGCTTCATAGCGAGCATGGCGGCATTCAGAATGTTTATCTCCTCGATTTCCTCAACGCTTGCCCAGCCTGTCCCGCAAGCAAGCGCCTCTGATTTTATAACATCAAAAAGCTCTTCTCGTTTCTTCCCGCTGAGCTTTTTTGAATCGTTGACGCCCTCTATTATTTGACCCCTTTTCAGTATGATCGCTCCGGCACACACGGGTCCCGCGAGTGGGCCTCTGCCGGCCTCGTCCGCTCCGCAAACCAAGGAAAAGCCCTGCGCGTAAATGGAATTTTCAAACTCTAAAAGATCCATAATCCTCCGTCCTGTCAAGCGTGATTTTTCCGAGTACGCCTCCACGAAATTCATCGAGGACAGTTTCAGCCGCTCTCAGCGTGCTGATTTCTCCGCCTGAAACAAGCATACCCCGTTTCCTGCCGATAAGCTCAAGAATCTCATAGCCTTGAAGCTGTGAAATATCGGCGTCAAGCTTATAGCGTGCCGTCAGCGCATCGGGATAGCTGTCACGCAAAAGCAGAAGCAACCTCGCGGCGAGTCCCTCGGTATCGACCGCCTGATCTCTCACCGCACCTGTGAACGCAAGCCTTTCTCCGACGATTTTATCCTCAAACTTAGGCCACAAAACGCCGGGTGTGTCGAGAAGTTCAAAGCCCTTTCCGATTGAAAACCACTGATTTCCCCGTGTTACACCGGGTCTGTCCTCAACCTTTGCCTTGCTACGGGTTGCCATTCTGTTGATAAAGCTCGACTTTCCTACGTTCGGTATGCCGACAACCATTACTTTTATCGTTTTGCCCTTCATTCCTTTTGCTTCCCAATATTTAATCCTGTCGGAAAGTAACGTTCTGACCGCGGGCATAAACGAATTGAGTCCCTTTCCCGTTTTGCAGTCAACAGGCAGGGCGGTTATTCCCGCTTTTCTGTAAACGGCGATCCATTTTTTATTTTCGGCGGCATCGGCTATATCGCATTTATTCATCAGGACTATTCTCGGTTTATTGCCGATGAGTTTTCTCAGGTCAGGGTTTCTGCTGCTGTACGGAATCCGCGCGTCAATTATCTCGGCGACACAGTCAACCGATTTGAGGCTTGCAGCGAGCCGGCGCTTCGTTCTTGCCATATGCCCGGGAAACCACTGTATAGAAATTATATCTTCCATTCCTTCACCGTCAATAGAGCGAGCCGAACGTGCTGAACGGGAATATCCGAAATTCAGCTTTACCGACA